>DNRQ01000150.1 GCA_003499925.1 Geobacter sp. | reverse complement strand
ACTTCCCGCGCCGTGAAGACCGGGCCGTCCTTGCAGACGTAGACGTTTCCGACGTTGCAGCGGCCGCACTTGCCTACGCCGCATTTCATCCTGTTTTCCAGGGTGGTGTAAATGGCGTCGTCAGAGAAGCCGAGACGCTCCAGCACCGGCAGGGTGAACTTGATCATGATGGGCGGTCCGCATACCAGCGCTATGGTGTTCTCCGCGCTGGGCGCCGCTTCCTCCAGGACGTTGGGGACGAAGCCGACCTTGCCGTCAAAATCGGGACCGTTGCCGCCGGGATCGACACATTTGACCAGCCTGACGTCGTCGCGCTCCTGCCATTCGGCAAGCTCCCGCTTGTAGACCAGGTCGCTCTCCGAGCGAGCGCCGTAGACGATGGTGATGTCGCCGAATTTCTCGCGCAGGTCGAGGCAGTTCCAGATCACGGTGCGCAGGGGGGGCAGGGCGATGCCTCCGGCGATGAAGACCAGGTTCTTGCCGAAGAACTCCTCGATCGGGAAGGAATTGCCGTAGGGGCCGCGCACGCCGACCGTGTCTCCGACCTCCAGTCCCCTGAGCGCCTCGGTAACCCGTCCTACGCCCCTGAAGCAGCACTCGATGTAACCTTTCCTGGTGGGGGGCGAGGCGATGCAGAAGGTCGATTCCCCTGAGCCGAAGGCGGAGTACTCGGCGAACTGCCCGGCCCGGAAGCTGAAGTTTTCCCGGACCGCCTCATCCTGGAAGACGAGACGCAGGGTCCTGACATCCGGGGTTTCATCGACGATCGCCTTGATGGTGGCAAGATTCGGCAGATAGATGTTGTTTGACTGGCACATATAGTTTTTCTCTCGTAGGAGCGGCATTGCTGCCGCAATTAATTTATCTGGAACTCCGTCCAATTGTCCGAATCTGCAGAAGCCCCCTCCCCCTCGATGGGGGAGGGATGGGGAGAGGGTGAACAGCTCGCCTCACCCTCCCCCCGCCCCTCCCATCAAGGGAGGGGAGATAGGACAAAGGCGAAAACGAACTATAGAATCTAATCCTCTTTGCCGTTGATGGTTCCCAGGATCTCGGCGATGTCGATGCCGACCGGACAGGCGCGGATGCATCGGCCGCATCCGGTGCAAAGGGTCTTGCCGAACTTGTCGTCGTAGTACTTGAACTTGTGCATGATGCGGTTGCGGTAGCGCTTGTTCTGAACCTCGCGCGGGTTGTGACCCGAGGCATGGTTGGTGAACTTGCTGAAACCGCAGGCGTCCCAATGCTTGCGCCTGGCGCCGTTGTCCGCGCTCCCCTCGTCGTTGATGTCGAAGCAGTGACAGGCGGGGCAGATAAAGGCGCAGGCGCCACAGCCGATGCAGATGTCCGAGACGGTTTCCCAGAGCGGGTCCTCGAAGTGCCGCTCAAGCCACCGCTTGATCTTGACCAGATCGAGCTTTTCCGCGTCCTGTTGGGGGAACTCGACCGGCTCGGCGGCTGGGGCAGCGCTGAACAATCCGGCGTGTGCGGCTGCCAGGCTTTCCCCCTTCTCTGTCACTGCGCTGCAGGCGAAGCCTCCCCCCTTGATCGGGGTGAGGAAGAGGTCGCTCCCCTGCTGCGCGTCGGGCGCCAGGCCGACCGCCGTGCAGAAGCAGGCGTCGTCACCCTTGGTGCAGGCGATCCCGATGATGGTGCTTTTCCTGCGGCGCTCCAGATAGAATTGGTCGTGGTAGTCCCAGGAGAAAACCGCGTCCAGAATGGAGGGGGAGCCCGCGTCGCAGGGGGGTGCGCCGATCAGCACCGTTTCAGGGAACCGGGACCTGTCGACGTCGCTCACCTTTACCACGCCCCCTTCCTTCCGGAAGGTGAGGATGTCCTCGCAGAGCGGGAAGAACAGCTCCTTCGAGGATCGGCGGGGAAGCGTCTCAAGGTTCAGATCCGAGCCCGTGGCGAGCGGCTGGTACAGCACCGTGGTTCCGGACTGCTTGGGGCCCACCACCAGCTTCGCCTCCTTGACCAGGAGGTCGATGAGTTTGCGAAGGTTCTCTTCGGTAATTATCTGCGGCATAGAAGTCTCTTGGGGCGATCCGTCGCGGTCAAAGTGGCTGACGACCATGCGGAGCCGGTTTAGGATGCTTGCTTAAACAACCCCTCGCCCTCCGGGAGAGGGGCAGGGGTGAGGGAGCCGAGAAAAAGTCAGGTTTTCCTCTGTGTCCCTCTGTGTCCTCTGTGGTCGCGCTTTGTGCGTAGTTGCTGCTTATAGCCGCTACTTGATGAATGACTGGTCGTCATTCTCCTTGTACTGCGTGAGCGGTCCTTTTTCCTGCGGCACCCTGGTCGACTCGTAGTCGTAGAGCTCCTTCAGCTCCTTGGCCATGCGCCGGTTCAAGAGGTTGAGGGGGATGTCCATCGGGCAGACCCGCTCGCACTCGGCACAGCCGCCGCAGCGCCCGGCCAGATGCATGGCGCGCACGATGTGCCAGGCCGTGTTGCCTGCCGGCCGGGGGGAACTCTCCACTGCCTGGGGGCGGTTCTTGTCGCACAGGCACTGCTCGCAGTAGCAGAAGGGACAGACCTGGCGGCAGGCCATGCACCTGATGCAGCGGGAGAAATGCTCCTTCCAGAAGGCCCAGCGCTCTGCCTGGGGGAGCGCCTCGATCCGCGCCATCTCCTCGGCCTCGACAGGCGTGAGGTCGGAGAGCTCCGCGGGTGTGCCGGCAGCGAAATCGGCTCCCTCTGGGAGATGCACGTTGCATTCGCGGCACTTCCTGGCGATGTTCGCAGCAGTGAGCGGCTGGCTCCGGTCGGTGCCGAACCCGTAAACGCCGGCGCAGGCGACGCCGATGATGTAGAGGTCATCCCGCTTGATCTGGGACTCACCGATCAAACCGGCCACGGCTCTCATGTCGCAACCTTTGGCGACGATGGCGACCCGCCCCTTTTGCAGCACTCCCTTTTTCGCCTTGGTGAGGTAGACGGAGAGGTTGTTGGCGCAGGCGGGCGAGAAGATGAGGTTTGCCGCCTGCTCCGGGTTGGTCACGAGCGCAGGGCTTGCGGTACCTCTGCGCCGGCCCGGCAGGTAGCCGACCACGGCCACCACGGTCTCCTCCTTCAGAAGTTTCACCGCTTCAAGCCGTATCGCCTGGGTTACTGCTTCGTAGTATGCCGGGTCGATGCTGGCGGCTTTGATCTTTTGTGCTTTAGAGTTCATGTGTTGTCGCACCCGTGGCGCCGCTGCGGATTAAATCGCAAGGACGCGGGAAATTGTGTAGGGGCGAACCTGGTGTTCGCCCGGAATACCGGTGGCCGCGAGCAGGGCGAACCCAAGGTTCGCCCCTACATTAGGTGATGCTGTCGAACGCCTCTTTCAGCTCCGGGGTATTGAGCGCTCCGGACCACTGCTCTTCCTGCTCCAGCGCCTTGAACTCCGGCATCGGCCCCATGACGCGCACCTTTTCGGTGAGGCCGGTCACGACCTCCACCCACTTCCCCCCTTCGGCGGCCGAAACCCAGGAGAACTGGAGCCGTGCCAGGTCGACCCCGACGAAGCCGAGCAGCGCGCGAAAGGCTGCGAAGCGGCGCCGTGCGTGGAAGTTGCCCGCCATGTAATGGCAGTCTCCCGGGTGGCAGCCGGAGACCAGCACGCCGTCGGCCCCCTTTTGGAAGGCCCTCAGGATGAAGACCGGGTCGATCCTTCCGGTGCAGGGGAACTTCAGCACCCGGACGTTGGCGGGGTACTGCATTCGGCTGGTGCCGGCGAGGTCTGCGCCGGCGTAGGTGCACCAGGTGCAGACGAAGGCNNGAAATCGTGTTGTACCGTTTCAGCATGCATGGTTGATCCTTAGAAGACGTTCAAGGTTCTACGTTCTACGTTCTAAGTTGAACAACATAGAAATTAAACCTGGAACAGTTTTTTACAGGCTCCGGCTCCCCGTTCGACTGTTGAACGTAGAACGTAGAACGGTCTTTACAGCGCCTCTATCATCGCCATGATCTGCTCGTCGGTGTAGCCGTCGAGCTCCAC
>DNRQ01000020.1 GCA_003499925.1 Geobacter sp. | reverse complement strand
ATCATCTGGAATACCTTGCTGGAGAACTACATGACGCTGTGAAGCACCTGGTAGTTCTCCACGGGGGGATGGGAGTGAAGCAACGACGCAAGGCAATGGAACATCTTGCTTCCATCCCTGGGGACGAAGAGCGACTGATCCTTGCTACCGGCCGCTATATTGGCGAAGGTTTCGACGATGCGCGGCTGGACACCCTTTTTCTTGCCCTGCCGTTTTCATGGAAAGGAATGTTGGTACAATACGCTGGTCGCCTGCATCGCCTACACCCCGACAAAGTAGAGGTACAGGTATACGACTATGTGGACAGTTCGGTGCCGATGCTGGNNTCCCTACCTCTCCGCCACTAAAAACAATGGGTTACAGCGATAAGCTGTAGCCCTTTTTGTTTTTCAAGAAAGTCGGTATCTATCAAAATATTTTTGCAAACAGGTTTTGCAATCTTTATGATATAAGGTATTTATAGCTTTAATATTCACTAAATCACGTAAGAGAAGTTAATGCCATCACGCACAGCCAAAAACATATCTCCTGAAGCGCTGAAGCAGTTCCATCCTTTCATTATGAATCTAGGGGGGGGGGAAGTCTCTTCCGTTCGTCGGCAATCAGCAAGAGATACTGCCGGCACTTTGGCCAACGTTCTGAAAGAGCGTTTCCATGCTACAAAGGTCGTGCTTTTTGGATCTGTGACACGTACTGATTTCAGTCAGTGGTCGGATATTGACCTTGCCGTATGGGGTATTTCTATCTCTGACTATTATCGGGCAGTAGCCTATGCAAGTGGCTACAGCAGCGTCTTCAAAGTTGATCTTGTAGATGCAGAAGACTGTTCACGGTCGCTACTTCTTCATATTACCCAACATGGGATTGAATTATGAACCCACAAGCAGCGATCCTATCGGCCAGAATAGATACTGAGCTGTCTGAGCTCAAACTTGTCGTTGAGCGAACTTTGCAAGCTTGGGACAAGGCAGTAAAGCAAGATGACGATTTCTACCTGGATAGCGTAGCGCTGAATCTCCATGCATTCTATTCCGGCTTAGAGCGAATATTTGAAAAGCTGGCATCATCTATTGATGGAGCAGTTCCCACCGCAGCAAACTGGCATCAGGAACTGCTGACTCAGATGCAGACAGAAATACCATCTCTCCGCCCAGCTATCATTTCATACGACCTTAAAGAAGCGTTGGAAGAGTACAGGGGCTTTCGACACGTGGTACGCAATGTTTATACCTATCACCTGAAACCGGAAAAGTTGAAATTGCTGGTGAATAACCTTGAATACACCTTTAAATTGGCTTCTGAAGAATTGACTGGTTTTGGAAACTTCTTGAAAAAATCGAGCAAATAGAAAGTACTCCAGTTGAGAGTGTTCATCTCAAAAGCTTTCACCAAACTTTCACCAAACTAACAACTTTCACCGTATTTTGCTGGACTTTAATGGACTTTGCTCAGCGGAGCAGGTGCTTGAATTTGTTAGATATTAAGGGTTTGCGGCCAATGAATGGGGACCACCAAGCAGCATTCGAATCCCTACCTCTCCGCCACAAAAACAATAGGTTACAGCTATTATGCTGTAGCCTTTTTGTTTATCTATTGTTAATGTATCCTCTGACGTATCCTTCAACTCAAGGCGCTTGAGTACGATTCTTTCAAGGAGCTGGAAATCAGCAATTATTCTTAAACGAGGAACACTATGAAAACCGCCTTACTCATCATCGACATCCAGAACGATTACTTCCCCGGCGGTAAGATGGAACTGGTCGGCAGTATTGAGGCTGCGACAGCGGCGGCTCGGCTGCTGGGTGCTTTTAGAAAACAGGCCTGGTCAATCTTCCATGTTCAGCATATCGCTGTCCAGCCAAACCCTACCTTTTTTCTGCCGGGGACACCGGGGGCTGATATCCATACCTGCGTTGCCCCATTGCCGGGTGAACCGGTCATCACCAAACACTACCCCAGCAGTTTCCGCAACACCGATCTGCTGGAACAGCTAAAGACTGCCGGAATCGACACCCTTTTGATCTGCGGCATGATGAGTCATATGTGCGTCGATACGACCGTCCGTGCTGCTTTTGACCTCGGCTTTTCCTGCATCGTTACCCATGACGCTTGCGCAACCAGAGAGTTGTCGTTCAAAGATGTCACCGTACCGGCAGAGCAAGTACACGCCTCATACATGGCAGCCCTCGGTGCTGTATTTGCTCAGGTGATGGGAGTTGATGAAATTATTAAAAACATGCAGGCAGCTGCATAGCCAGAGGGAGTAAGCTTGTCATTGAAGCAAGACAAGCTGATAGGATTCCATTATGAACACAGAACCTTCGTCACGGGATAAAGCATTGGCAAAAGTCTGCGAACTCTGCCCGGTTTGCCTCCATGCCCGGCACCATCAGAAAGGGGTGGTTTTCGATTTTGTAAAGAACATCGAGCAAGACATCTGCCCTTTCTGTAAAGCGTATGAGAGAGTTCACGGCCGGAAAGCCCACGAGAAAAGAGGATAACAATGTCAACCGTAACTGTTGTGGCAAAAGTAACTGCAAATAGCGGTGTTATTGAAACGGTAAAAGCGGAACTCATCAAAATGCTGGCACCGACTCGTCAGGAAGAAGGGTGCATAGAATACCGGCTCCATCAGGACAATGAAAATCCTGCTGTCTTTGTTTTCTATGAGAACTGGCAGAACCTGGCCTGCCTGGAACAGCACATGAACGCCCCACACTTCAAGGCATACGTTGCAGCAGTTAGCGATTTGATTGCCGACAAGCTCGTCTATAAAATGACTGAAATCGTTTAAGTGACGCGCAAGGAGCAGGAAATGAGACTAATCAGACTGTTCACCGCTATACTCTTACTGCTGCTCACAGGAGTGACTACTGCCATGGCAACCGAAGAAGCACCCTACACGGTTATTAGAACTGACGATATTTTCGAACTTCGCGAGTACGCGCCTCAGGTACTCGCCGAAATCATTGTTGACGGAGACCTGGAAGGCGCCGGCAACAAGGCCTTCAGACCGCTTTTCCGCTACATTTCAGGCGACAACAAATCTCGCGGCAAGATTGCTATGACGGCTCCTGTTTCGCAGGAACAGCAGGGGGAGAAAATAGCCATGACCGCTCCGGTCAGTCAGCAGAGTGCACAGGGAAAGTGGGCTGTAAGCTTTATGATGCCGGCTTCATATACTATGGAAAACCTGCCGGCTCCCGATGATCCAAACATTACGCTGCGGCAGGTTCCTGCCCGCCGGGTGGCTGCCGTTCGATATTCAGGAGTCTGGAGTGAAGGGAACTATCTGCGATACAAGCAGGAACTGGAAAACTGGATAACAGCCAACCGCCTGAAAGTAATCGGCGATCCGGTCTGGGCGCGCTACAACCCTCCGTTCACACTCTGGTTCTTGCGTCGAAACGAGATACTGATTCCGATAGATTCGGAATGACAGGAGATTGCTTTCAAGGAGATCATACGGAGCGGAGGGTGGAGAAGGTTTTTAGGTAGCGGGTGAGTTCCATTTTGTGTGAGATGTCTCGTGTCAGGGGTTGTCCCTGCCTCCTGCTACCACCGCAATCCTTAAAAGCCACGTTTTACAGGCAAAAAACGTAGCTCTAAGGACATAAACGAGGTCACAACAGGCCAGTTAATTGTGTGTTTTTATATGGTTAGCTTGGTCCGACCCCATGAAATTTCATGCTTGGTCCGACCCCATGAAATTTCACCAGGAGCGGTTTGTGCGGGGCGCGGAATTGGGTTGCGACCGTCCAGCGGGAGCGACTGGTGTCGGAGCGGAGGTTGGAGAAGGATTTTAGGTAGTGAGGGAGCATTGTTTGGGTTCCAAGTTATTCTGCTTTTTGTACGCCTATGCAGCGCTTCCAAATGTCAGAAGCCTAACCTGACTCCGATACTCTTTTCAGCCGGACTAATTAAAAATAACAGAAGCGTGTTTTTCAATCACATACCGAAAGGTCTCTGCGCTATATTTGGAACATTTCTCCTGAACATCATCTACCTTATGTTCATCTCCAAAGTCAGAAACCGCCTTTATACAAATGAACTCGGGCTGAGGTGCTGAAGATCTATAGGCGGCGCTATACATTCCGTAGCATTCCATATCTATAGCAATTGTTGACCTCTTTTGTTTAAGTATCTTATCAATTATAGTTGTATCAGAAATAACTGCACTTCCGGTTGCCATCGGGCCAGACCAAATTCCAGGCATATTTACAGCACCAGTTGAATGCCCATCAGGAAAAAAGATTTTGACCTTATCTGAAAGATCTAAAAGGTCAATTTTTGCCCGCAATGATTCACTACACTTGATAAAATCTGGCTCAATTTGGAAAGAATTCCCAGCATCTGAAACGACGTATTTTCCACTTTGCCAATCCCAAGTTTCGGTAGAAACGATAACATCGCATAGTTGTACCTTTTCTTTTCTTCCAGCACAAATTCCCACCATTCCAATAACCTTGGGCCTAAATTTCCTGATCAATTCAGAGGATAATAATGCTGAAGCAACCATACCCATTCGGTTTGCGTGAGCCGCAACAACTGAGTAATTACTTCCCTGAATGCTAATTACTCCGCGCCTAATAAAATTTTGGCTATCAAGAGGCTCCGGCGGTTGCCAATTCCAAGGTAGTCTCATTACGGCTGTGTACTCAGGATCCTTGAGTGCCGTCACTATACATAAATCTGTTTGCTCCCCTGCTTCTATTGAATCTTTCGCTGATTTCAAAATATGAAGGACAATATTTTCTAGCGTTTTACGCCATTGATTGTTTTCGGTCTCATAATGTACCAATGTCCACATGAGATCTTCAAATAGCTGCTTGGTCTCGGTTGCAACTTCCAAAAAGCCCGTTAATCCCACGATGTAATTTGGGGTCTTTATATAATCTGCTTCATGAATTTCTCTCAGCAAATCTAATCCATGTTGGACTTTTGGTGCCTCATTATCAAAGTTCGGCAACACTACGTCAAGTAAGACAAGATTATACTGGTTTCTTGTTAATAAGTTTCTGGCAGACGTAACTGACTTCGCAATATCAAGAACAATGTCATTGTGTTTAATCAGTTCTGACATAATTTGTGAAAGCTTGGCTTCGTTATCCTCAACTATTAAAAAACGCATACGCTCCCCTTCTAAATCAAATCAATGACTTTGCTCAACTCGTTTTGCCACGTTTTAACAGTTGAGTCAAAATACACGACAGCCTTCAAAATCTGAGGAAATTCATCAAGCAATTGACTACGCAATAGTGTCAAATCCTTTTCCTCAACACCATCTCCGAACTTTTCAAACTGAGTAACAACAATTACAGCCCCTAAATAATCGAGCGAATCAAGATATCGGAGAATATCGACTCCGCCAAATCCTTGAGGTTTTCCTCCCGATTCTGTTGAGCTAACATCAAAAGTTGGTAAAGACATATCAAGAATAATATAATCGAATAGTTCGTCATTTATCGCTTTGATCGAACTAGAAACAGACTTAGCTGAAATAATTGTTGAATTATTAAGTTTTTTCTGCAAAAAATTAAGCAGGATATCGTGTTTGTACTGGTCGTCCTCAACAACTAATATTCGCATTTGCTGTTCCTTCCCCTGTTTGAATAATTCTAAAAGGCATCGCCACTGAAACCACAAAATTATTTTCGTCATCAAACCCGAAAGAAAGATATTTATCAATAGGCCCGTGATCACTGGGAATAAGGCGACTTAGTTTTATAAGACCTGAACCACCCTCTGTAGGAAGTATATTTATATGGTCCCCCTTTTCGATGATTTTCTTGATATCTTCAATTTTTTGTATGTTGGCCCCATACACAATATTAGAGGAAACTTTATTTTTGACAGTCACACGAAGTAATCGCTCTTTCTCGTCATTTTGAATGAGGATATAGACCTTAGAATTACTTTCCACGTTTGCATGCTTGTGGACATTTCCAAG
Organism: Geobacter sp.; assembly: GCA_003499925.1. Taxonomy (GTDB): domain Bacteria; phylum Desulfobacterota; class Desulfuromonadia; order Geobacterales; family Geobacteraceae; genus Geomonas. The sequence continues at coordinate 40,941 of DNRQ01000020.1, read as the reverse complement.
AACAATAACCAATACATCATTGATAATGTTGAGTGTCAGTGAATGTAACAACGGGAAATCACCTTCTATTTGTAAATCGATATCAGGTTCAAAGCCCGGGCAAACATTTTTTGTCATCTGAATGGCTATTTTCATTACTTCATCAATAGAAAACACTCTTGAGTAGTCTTCCATAGGCTGAAATTGAAACCAATCGGCTGCTTTTTCAAGAGCTTTTTGAAAGGCCAAGTAGCCTCTGTTGATTCTGTCTCGGATAAAATGCAACTGTTCCTTATCAGACAGCCCACCAAAATCATTTCTAAGATTTTCTATCGCAGTTTCTATTGTGCTTCCAATCTGAAGTGCTATGTCGTCCCTTACCGCTTTAAGAGAGTAATCTGTCCAAATAACAAATTGAGAAAAGATCGTTTCTAGAAATTTTTCGAACGATACGTTTGAAAGAGTATCTAGCTTTATTATGTTAAACATTGCACTGGAAACATGTACTTCAATCAATCCGTCTGGATAAGCTTCTGATTTAATCCTAAGCTTCTTTTTGACAAATGCTTCCAAAGATTCATTCAGTGTGCTGGTAAATCTGCCTAAAATCGACTCTAAGTCCGAAATAGTTGAAGTGCAATGATAGGGCAACGACTTCACCATTTGTTCCGTGAGGACATGTTTGGACTTTTCCTGATCAAATTCTGTTAGTAGCCCCTCCTCAGCAAAAGGACTTCTAAGGAATCCTTCCAAGCTTCCATGGCGAACTCTCAAACTAAGATAGCTGTTCAATCCGTCTTTAGGATCATTTAAAAATTTGTTCAGCGTACTTCTTAAAATTTCCAAAAACAGTTGATCCGCTTGAGTTGCTGGTTTTACAAGAAGTTCCTCCGGTATTACATCAGCATTCTCGTACATTTTATTGAAAATCATCCTGCTACTTGGAACAGGAGCTGTATCTATTTCTGATAGTTCAACCCACCTATTAAATGATTCGCGGTGTTCCTTTTCAGCCCATCTCTTAATGCCATGAAAATCAACATAAACCCTATTCTGATCAACTTTCTGCATCCCTATGTTCATGGCAATTTGCAAGGAAATCTCTTTAATTTCTTCTAAATACAATTCTGAGTTCGCGGGGTCGATCTTAAGTAAGGTCTGACAGATATTCAAACGTTCATTTATTAAATCGTCTGAGCAACTAAACCTTCCTACAAGAGATAAATTATCCTCAATCAGAATGTCTTTTAAGATACTAATTTCTACCAGACTTAACTCTTGTCCCTGAGAAGCTTTTTCAAGCATTTCATCTTTTATTCCATGTTTATAAAGCTGTGCGATGCATTGTCGCAGATTAAACTGACCATTATCATCGTGATAATGGTCACAGTAAATATTCAAACAAATTGCAAGGCATCTTAAATCAAAGTTCCGTAAATCTCTCCATTTCTTCCCATGTAACATTTCTTCAAATGGCAACTCGGATGAAAACAGATTATTTTCTGCACAAAGTTTTCCAGCAAATTCAATTGCTTCTTTAGTGTTATCATTGAATACATATGCATCAATCAATAGTCGTCTTGCTTCCCACAGGAACTCCACATCATCAATATTTTTAATTAACTTAAGTATTTCAATAGCGTCTTCATATTTTTGTTCTCTGAATTTACAAAAAGCAGTTTCCAACGATCGTTCTGTAGTTGTAACCTCTCGGTTAGGGTCGTTAAAGACTGAAAATAGGGAAGGATAAAGCTTGTCTGAATCATATCTTGCCACCTTTCGCATTAGTAGAGCAGACAATGGTGTAATTAATGCGAGTGACTTATAATTTATTAGTTTTTTTAGTAGTAAATTCGCATTTGTACTACGTTCTTTTTCCCTAAAAACTACTGGCCTTAACTCACTTATCACTGATCTTAAAAATGGTTCTATCCTTTGTTGTAATACTGACTGATCGTTTTTAACTATTTTCAATATTTTGTTAATAATTGTCCTATTTGGTAAATATATATCCCTATTGTGCCTGTCATTTAGATTATGCACTTCTCTCAGAAAATGAAGTCTTTCATCGTTTATTCCCTCTAAAACGCTAACAATATTTTTTAAATCTTTACTGCACTCTTTGAATTGATCACTGCTACTGCCTACTAGCAGCAGCAATTCAACTGAAGTTTCGTAATAGTCCAAAATAGATGAATATTTATCAATTGCCAGAATTGATGATATTCCTTCAGCTGTATTTGGCATTTCTCCAAGCAACCTAAACCTCAAATAAGTTGCTAAAAATTCGGGAATGTTTTGGCGTTCTATATAATCAAGAACACCGCTAACAATCCTACCAACAGTCGCTTTTTCTTCATTTCTTACGCTTATGTAAAAAACTAGTACAGAAAGGAGGGGTGACTTTAATGCAAGGGAAACCTTATTTGATAGCTCCTTATTTCCTTTCAACCCCTCTAGTTCTTGAATTAGTGCAAATTTTAATTCTAGCCCCCAGAGTGTCTTCCCGAATTTATTCTCCATCTCATCCAGTGAAACCAATGCCTCAATATTTTTACCGTCTAACACCTCTTTTTCAATTACTTGCCTACTCTCAATAAATGAATTAATGAGATCAATGTTTTGTGAAATAATGGCTGCACACCATCTAAATTCGGCAATTGCTGGTGCCAACTTTCCCGATAGCACAGGGAAAAAATCATTATAATTTTGTCGTGTACGCGGAATAATTTTTCGCATTGCTAATGGAGCAATAGACTTAACTGACTGGAATAAATCATGAATGTACTGTGGTGGGAGTATTTGCATAAATCGACATATTTCCTGCCGAACAGCATTGTCCCCCTTACCAACTACACCTCGCAGCCTAGCTTTAACCGCCCCATCAATCTTTTTAAGTTTCATGTATTTTAGTAACCTCTCATCAATTCTTAGTACTTTTACAAGATGCTAAATTTACTCTGCCTCGGGGAGGTATTCGGTTTCCGAATTATCCGCTGCATTGTTCTTCTCCATATTAATTCCTACGCAACACTCAAAACGCCCCTGCACTGCGGATACTGCGAGCAGCCTAGAAACTTGCTGCCTTTGTTCGCGCCTTTGCTTGTTTCACGCATAACCATCGCGCTGCCACACTTAGGGCAAGCAGTCGCGTTCTGCTTTTCGCTTATAATGCTTTTCACATGTGCTACATGCTCTCTACTGGTTTTGAATGAAGGCGTCAACCTGCCAGCGGTAATCTTGCGGACAATATCCGTTACCTCATCAGCAGACAGAACCGGCGTGGTCTTCGATTTTATAAACCTGATATAACCGATTCCATGGGTAACATTTGGAAGCATTTCCGTCTTGAACGTACTCTCACCGACAAACACAATCAGTGAATGAATCTGCTGATCACTTAAACCGAGCAGTGCTTCCAGGGTCTTCACATGCTTGTAATTCTGATGTAGCGGATTTTGAAACTTGCTCTTATGTTTGAAAATCTGTTGCGTCCATTGACTCTGTTTGGGGTCGCCGAAAATCCACCCCTTCATGTTTTTGGTTTCAACCACGAAAAGGCCGTATTTTGAGACGATGACATGGTCGATCAGGGTCGTGCCATCCTCCGTCGGCAAGGTGACGTTCTTGATCAGGTGGTACTCGTTTTTATCAAGCATCAGCTTCGCTGCGACATTGACGATAAACTCACCCATCACCCCTTTGAACCAGGATGATTTGAATAAGGCGGCCAGAATCAGAATTGGCAGCAGATACCAGAGTGTTCCTATAAGCTGTTTTATTAGTGGAGCAAGAATCATTCTGTGGCCTCTCTTGTAAAATTATATTCATTGTCCCCGGCACTACACTCCCACTCACCCCACCCCACCCCCGCTGACCCAATTGCACATCAGCGCCGCAAAGGCAGAGCAGCAGACCAAGCCTGGCATTACCGGGGAAAATGCGGGACACTTCCCGTATTTTCCATTGACTACACGTCAAACAATCAATTTCCACTCACCCCAACCCCAGCAACAACAATTGGCATCTCAAACATAAACCCCAAAAACGGCAACTCCCGCGCCGCCTTCTCATAACTCATCATCCCGGAATACACCGGTGCCCGCTCCCGCACCGAATTTTCTCGCGCCCGCTGCTGACCCAGCTCACACAACAGCGCCGCAAACGACGTCGTCGGACAAAGCAGCAGACCAAGCCTGGCATCGCGGTACTTCCGTGCCAGCATGAACTTCACGTAGTCCTGATAATAGGAACGGGCATTGCCGAACTCGACCTCGACCCAGATACCGTTCTTCTCGAAATCACACTTGAGGCCAAGCTCACTGACAACCCGTTGCTCACGGTTCCACCCCTGACCCACCAATCCCTCATTTATCCGTCCATTGTAGTCAGATTGATTAAAACCAGCGTCATACTTCACAGCGGCAAGCGTTTCTTCGATCTGCTCTATTTCCGCAAACTGCTTTGCGTCATTCTTGTCCAACCTGTGCAGCAGCATGTCGCTGATCCGGAGGCAGGGCGAAGCGTCTTTCAGAATCGGCTTGAAGACAAAAGTGAACGGCGCGACCTCTTCCACCTCAAGCAGACTACCGCCGGACTGACTGCCGAAAATAGCCAGCAGATACTGCCGCAAACGCTCCTGCGCCTTGTTCTCATACCTGAACTGAAGATGTCCCGGCTTATTGTTCAAGCGGCGTATCTCGGCAACTACCGGCTGTTCCGTACCAAAGAGAATGGTGGCCGGCACCTTGCCACCCTTTTCTATGCCGCGCATCCGTTCCGTCTGTGCCTCAACAGGTATGCTCACACCATACTTGAAGGTGGATACTCCGACCGGATGTAGAAACTTTATGTTGTCGAGGCTCGAAACCATATACTTAAAACTCCGAAACCGATATTCACGCAACGGCGCAACAAAAACTTGAAAAAAAATCCGAGAAAAGCGGGACACTTTCCAATTTATTCAAAATGTCGCCACTCATAACTCACCTTCAACGACTTGTTCAAAACAGAATCCCACCGTAACAAATTTTCCTTCTGCAACCGCCCGACAATGATCCCCGGCGCGATCTCCAGCTTGTCGGCCAAGTCCCTGATGGCCGCTTCCGTTTTCGGCATGCCGGCCAGCACCTTGGCGGCCTGCGGCGGAATCAGCCAATCCTTGGCATATTCATTGGCCTCGTTCTCGTGATCGTTACCGAGCGCCCCCTCCATTTCGATGAAACGCAAACGCTTGCCGTGGCGAAGCAAATGCCCGGCCTCGTGAAAGAACGAAAACCAGAAATGATCGTTGGTTTTGTGCCGGAGACTCAGCATCAGCAAGGCCTTGTCCTGCCCGATCCAGAGCGTGGCCCCGCTGACAGGACACCCTTTTGGCGCCGGTTCTATGACCACGGCAACGCCGCACTTTGCACACGCTTCAACCAACTGCGGAATAAATATATCCGGATCGGCTTCCCTGGTGAGCGTGCGCAACTTCACCAGTGCATCCTTGAATGCCGACTTGTCGTAAGCCTCTGTTTTTATCGTTGCCGCGGTGCGCTCGCCTTGACGCAACCAGGCCGCAACCGCCCCGGTATGCTTCTGATACTTTTCGGAAGCGCGGAACGCCGCCAACGGTTCGGAGTACTCCCGCTTCCAGACATCGACCGTTGCCACACCGAAAAAGCGCAGACATTCGGCTACCTGCTCACCCTTATCCGCAAACGCCCGTATCCAGCCGAAGGAAAGCATATCTTTCAGCGGAATCTCCTTGAGCCAGTCCGCTTCAACTTTCAGATCCGCTCTCTCGGCGATGCGCATCAAACCTTCGCGATACTGGGCCTCACGGGTAAGCCAGAATTGCGCGCTGCTTCCGAGTACCCGCTCCAGCTTGATGGCCGTATCCTCCGTGATCGGCGCCTTGCCGTTTATCAGCAGGCTGATATGTTTGGTCGTATAGCCGGTGCGCTTGGCCAGTTCGGTCTGCTTCCAGCCGCACTCCTCAAGAAGATCGAGGATGGTATCCCCCGGCAGCGAAACCCAGTCGGGCGAAAATGTCGAAATGTTATTAGCCATGATAATCACCTATGAAAATGATGCGAACCTTTGTGACAAGAATCCAGGCGATGGAGCCATCTTCAAGAACCGGGACCGGAATGTTTGCCGGTTCAAAAACCAGCCGCTTGCCTCCGTGAAGATCGAGGGCAAACTGACCGGTGCGATCGCCTTTCAGGGGATGAGGTCGTCCGGCATTCAACTCTGCCACGTTGACGACAGCCCGCAGGTCGGACAACCTGGTTCTCAATTTGCGGCTACAGATGTCGCCCAGCTGTTTGGTCATGATCCGCTGTTGTTCGCACAGCACCTGAAGATCTGGAGAGGAGAATTCAATATCCATTCGGACGACCTTTTATAAACTAGTTTACCAAAATGGTAAACACTTTTAAACGGATTTATTTACCATGCGCATTACACTGACGGTTTGTTATGCCTATCTCATTTACATACCGTTATCAAGCGTATTTTCAGGCAGTTAAAGAACGATGCACGTTAATATTTTCGTAACTTACCAGTATTTAATAGTATTATTCAGTTACGTAAATTTACGAACAAATCATATGTCGGTAGTAATCGACAAAAAAAAATAGCCACGCAAACGGCGCGGCTATTTCCAAAAATTTATTTCACTGCAGCGGAGCGCAGAGGAAAACCAAAAACAGAGGTTTAAAGATTCTGAATCAGACCTACCATTCACAACTCACCTTCAACGACTTATTCAACATCGCCCCCCACTGCAGCAACCGTATCTCCACCAGACTCCGGATCCCGCTCTTTTTCGCATATCGGGCAGACGTAAAAAGACCGGCTAAGTTTCATGCCACAACAGCTCCATTCTGTAGAACTGGCGGGCTTCTCTGAGTCATCCCACGGATAAGGGTCTCGGCTATAATTGTGTCCGATTTTTTTTGGCATTTATTACTCCTTGGTCGTCAGCAAATTTACGTTTCCGTTCATTTTCCGTGAACACTTCTTTTTTGTGAACAAAAATCAAGGCGCTTACTATTTCGAATTTCGTATAGCCCCATAAACAGAAAAAGTCGTTCAACCGGCATTTTTACCGGTTAACACAAATAAGTGCTTCACATTACCCCGGCAACATCCTAAAGTCGCCGGAATATACATGCTGCAAGCAAACCCACTATACCTATTCGGATCCAGGAGAACATAATGGCAAAAGTAACTGAAAAATCGCTGAAAGCTCGTTGCACTGAATTAAACATGGGACCGCTGAGGAACACTACCTTCGGGATCCGCGCCAACCGACTGGGTGCCGGTTACACGGTGGAACTCATCTACCGCGACAATACTCCACCGCAAATTCTTGTTGAAGGAGTGGCCGCAGCCGAGGCTGCAGCTGCCGTTGAAGGTGCCGCTGCAGGTGCCGCTGCCGTTCAGGTGGCCGGTCTCGACAAACCTGAATTTGTAACAAGAGATACGTTCGTCAGACAGGCTGCAGAACGGTGCCCTAAATGCGCAACCAAGGACATCTTCCCCGCGCACCTGTCCGTCGAGAAGGGAATAATTACACAAAAGTGTTCCTGCCAACGTTGCGGGTTGAACTGGAACAGCATTTACCGGCTTGATGACTATGAAATTGCAGTGACTGCTGGTGAGGTTTAGAGTCGATCCAGACTACTGTTCTGAATGCTTTTTCCAGTAGCCCTTGCCATAGCTGCAGAAAATTTCTGAACCGACCAGTATGTTTCTGCGGGCGACAATACACACATTCCCATCTTCGTCCAACGTGATTACTGAATTGTTTTTATAGCCGGTTTTCACTAATCCGGAAGCGTCATTAGCGTATTTGGCAAAGCAGGCTACTTTCATGGCATCCAGAATGGTGCCGTCCGGCAGGTTCATGAAGTACGCATCTTCACCTTGTGAAACTCTGCGCCGAGCTTCAGTATCCGATAAGATCTTACCTTTGAATAGCGAGATAATTTCGTCTTTATAGATCGATATGGCGGTAAACAATCCCTTACCGGAACCGGGGATCTGAGATTCCATGATATAGAGATAGTCTTTCTCTTTTGAATCAATTTTATAGGAAACTGAATTGGCATAATCTTTAAGGCGGGAAGCGCTGTACGCTGACGTGATTTTCATTTTTCAGGCTCTCTCATGAGCTTTGCTACGCTGAAGAATATGGTTCCCAGCATCAGATCAGAGACCGCACTTACGACTACTCCGACGATTATCAAAATTACAGAAGCTATGCAGACGCCCGTTACCATGTTTGAGTAACAAAACGGCTTAAGCATTCCTCCCAGGTCATTCGGTAACTTTAAAAGCCGATACCCGAACTGAATCTGAACGATGCCCAGCATGACCATGATTACCATCGCGGCGATACTTAACGTTTCTTTCAGAGGGGCAAAGAACAGCCCAACCAGCACAAGAATCCCCGCTCCGATATTAGCCATTATCATCAGGTTTATCTGCCGGTCGGTGTCGTGAAACGAATACTGTTCGTTCAGAAGTTTCTTCATGAATCCGGTTAGGACAATAAATAATACCGTTCCTAACAGTTGCATGGAGGCTTGCAGCGCCACCGTGGTAACGTCGGTATTTCCTTCAAGTTTGAAGGCGAGGTAAGAAAAGGGTATGGCGATGAACGCACTGAACATTGCGACCCACCCTGCGGTGACAACTGATTTGTATGTCAAAGGCGCTCCTGCTGAATTATTCTTATACTATGACTGCCTAGAAGCAATGATCCGGCAGAGGAATATCAGTGGTTTACAAACCATACTGCGTAGTCATGAACCAGTTCATGATTTGAGGAAGTGGTGCCCGTTACCTTCAGATCAGCCAGAGGCAGCACAAACTCTTTGCTATCAGACAACCGCTTCACTTTCACCATCAACCCATTCTTGTCATCAATCTGATTATCGAAGGACATGAACGTATAGATGTCGGTATATGAAGGTTGACTCTTTTTCAGTTCTGCATACTCATTCTTGTCGCCGGAACCATAGATATAGATCTCTTCCCATGGAAAATCCTCTCTGCCTGTCACGTCACAGGGGAATTCAATACTGTTCTGGATGTGGGTACGGTACGCCGTCAGTGACTGGTAAGAAACCTTGAGGTTGTCTTCTCCCAGTATATGTTCAATCCTGATTTCCTGCGCTGCATCTTCATTCACATTATTCCCCTTGCGTACCAGTGATGGGTCTAAAAAACTTTCTGCTCCATTATAAACATTTCTTTGTATTTGTTGTATTAATTCTATTGCTGATTACTACTGATCTCCCGCTATTCCCTTCTCCCTGAGGACCCTCTGGGGCCTAAAGGAGAAGGTGGCCGAAGCCGGATGATGGGGCAGCAGTGCCATACAAACCAACGTTTCCGCGGGAAAATTTATAGCTGGCTCGGATGCTTGACATTGAAAGTAATCTTGATACCGTTAAATAATACCCGGAACGATTCCGGGCAAAAAACGATAAGGAGTGTGAACGCAAATGGCAAAAGGAAAAGTTAAGTGGTTCAACGACGCAAAGGGGTTTGGTTTTCTTGAACAAGAGAGCGGAGAAGATGTTTTCTGCCACTTTTCCGCTATCACTGGTGATGGTTTCAAATCATTGCAAGAAGGTGATAGTGTTGAATTTGAAGTAGTCAAAGGTCCAAAAGGCCTACAGGCTGAAAACGTAAGAAAGATATAATACAACATCAAATAAGCCTCTAAAAAATAGAGGCTTATTTGATGTATAACCTGTTTTTGTACTATTAAATTTCGCGCAAAAGATAGAAAAGCCCACCGAAATATATAGGTGGGCTTTTTATATCTGGTATGCTTTAGATTCGGTGTAACATATAGCATCTCATTGAGTTAATCGCTTGCTGGCAAATCCAACAGGGTGCCTTTCTTGAGGAATCGTTTGAAATAAGTTCTGAGTTCGTTTATAAATGGCACTGTACAAAAACAGGTTAGCCGAATATTCGGCTGGCCTTTTTTATAGACTTAAAGAGTGAGGTTGCGTATGAATTGCACCATTGAACAATTTGAAGATGTCGTCGCCAAGTTCAAGTATTTCGCCGAGTCGGTGAATATCGAGCTTTCATCGGAAGCAGAGGGTCTTCGCCAGGAACTGGTCGTCATTTGCGCCGAACTGCTGATGACGGTCAGGGAAGAAATTCAGGCGAGCAATGACTCTGTTGTGTAAAAATGATCGTATGATCACAAAACCTGACGAAAAGGAGCATAACCAATGAAAAAAATGATCGGAAGCTTTGTTCTTGTTCTTGCCGCAGCAAGTTTTTCTGCGGCGGCCGTGAATGTTGACGTCAACACCCCCAACGCCAGCGTCCATGTCGGCTCCGGCCGCCCTGCACCGGCTCCGCAGGTGACTGTTGTCGAGCGGGAACGGGTTATTGTTGAAAGAGATCACCACCACGAGGGCAAGAAGGACAATGGAAAGCACAAAGGACATTACAAGAATAAAAAACATAAAAAAGATCGCCATAACGATCATGATGAGCATCACCGGTAGGCTGTGCCGTTCAACCGTTTCTACATTCAAGGGCATGCAATCCTGCGTGCCCTTGAATGTTTCGGAGTGTTATTTTGCATCAAGCTTTAAACAGGCGGAAAATATTTTATTGTCTGGTACACTTTTCAGGTGAAATAACAGAATAAGGGAGGATCTATGAACGCTACGATCGTACACAAAGCACATGTTAAGAGCAGCGTGCTGGATAATCTGGCGATGGCATTGCCGGGCATCATTGCAGACGCACTGGAATTGCCGGGTGGAAAACTGGCAATAGTCAAACCGGAACAGGTGTCGTTGGAGTTTTCCCAGGCTAGCACCCGTGATGTTGGTTCGGACATAAAAATAATGGTATTTGCCAAAAACCTCGCACCACGTTCAACACAGGAAAAAGATCTGGCCAGGGAAATACTTGAGAAGGTTGTTTTATTGACCACAAAGCCCGGCGATGAATACTCCATAGACACCCGCCTCTATCTGATGGTAGTTGGCGTAGCAGAGCATGTGCCAAGCGCCTAGACAACAAATGCTGAGACATGGCTGCAAAAAAATATTTCGGTTAACAACAAGCAAGGGAAATAAATGAGGATTCTGGTTGTTGATGACGATTATTTGGGGCGCGAAATCCTCCTTTCATTTCTGGAGGAATATGGCGTCTGTGAAAGCGCCTGTGACGGCGGCGAAGCACTTGACAAATTTCATGCTGCCCATGAAGCCGGAATGCCCTATGACCTTATCTGCCTTGACGTGCATATGCCGGTCCTGGATGGCAATCAAGTACTGGCCGAGATTCGCAAGACCGAGGAGACAACCAGCCATAAGAGCTGTGTCTTTATTATCACCGCATACGAGTCTCCCCAGTTGATTGATGACATCAGCGGAGCGGATGACTTTATCTCGAAGCCATGCTCGGCTAATCTTATCAAACGTCTTTTTGAGCGGCATCACCTGCTGAGCGGCATCGTTTCGGTAAGACACCATGTGCTGGTGGTTTCAGGAGATCCAAAAACGCGGGACAGGATCATGAAGGCCTTGAGCAGTGAGGCTATTTCGCTGACGGAGTGCACAACGTTCAGGGAAGCAGAACAAGTGGCCGTAACCGGGCCCTTCAGCGCCGTTATCGCAGATGTTCCTACCATCGTTAAAGCCAAGGATGATGAGCGGATGGCCGTATTTTCCCTGCAAAACATCTACCCGCTCGTCCGCGTGAAGACAAGCGGGGATCTCATCGTACCGATCATTATGAAACAGAAGGATCGTGGTCAGAGCTTAACAGTCCACCTGGAAAAAATCTGTTCGACGTTTCTGCCCAGGCAACTGCGCGCATACAAACGCCATAACAGCTTCATACCGGTTCAGATCAGGAAAAGCGATGGGCTGGAGTACCAAACCTTTACCATGAACATATCCTGGGGAGGCGCCTTTATCGTGATGAACAGTACGTGGGGGATGGCTACGGGTAATATTCTGACAGTATGTATGCCAACCCTTGGCATAACCATTGTTACCGATATCGTGCGGATTCAGCCATGGGGAGAGCAAGGGGTTGCGCCGGGGATTGGGGTGAAGTGGGAGGCACAGCATAACCTGCCGATTCTGGAAGGGTTGCGCAAAGTTTTCAAAACAGACATCAATGAGGACCGTGACCGATTACTGGGGTAATGCATCTCCGGACGAGAACCGTACAACAAATTCAACACGTTGAAACAGGCATGACGACAGCTTGGCTGACAACAACTAACATGAGCAAATAGCCACATCACCTATCCTCCATCGCCACACCACCGAGCATACATGCGGTCCGCAACAATTGCGTAATCCCCCTTCCCTGCTATACTTTTTCAAAATCTCACTGTTGGAGCGTACACCATGAACATTCATGAGTATCAGGCCAAGGAGATCCTGGCGGCCTACTCGATCCCGGTGCCGCGCGGCCGGGTGGCACTGACCTCGGACCAGGTGGAGCGCTGCGCCAAGGAGCTGGGGGGGCACTGCGTGGTGAAGGCACAGATCCATGCGGGGGGGCGCGGCAAGGCCGGCGGTGTCAAGCTGGTGCACCACCCTGAGCAGGCGCAGGAATTTGGCAAGGAGCTGTTCGGAAAAAGGCTGGTCACGCCGCAGACGGGGCCTGAGGGGCTCAAGGTGCGCAGGATACTCGTGGAGGAGGCTGTGGAGATCGCACGCGAGTTCTACCTCTCCATCACCCTCGACCGCACCAGCTCCCGCTACTGCCTGATCGCCTGCGCCGAGGGGGGGATGGAAATCGAGGAGGTGGCGCAACGCACCCCGGACAAGATCCACATGTTGAACATCGACCCGGCCACGGGGCTGCGTCCCTACCAGGCCAGAAAGCTCGCGCTAAGGATCGGACTCACCGGGAGCATCTGCGAGGACTGCGTGCTCCTGATGCTGAACCTGTACCGGCTCTGCCTGGAAAAGGACTGTTTCCTGGTCGAGATCAACCCGCTCGTGGTGACGCGCACCGGGTGGCTTCTTGCCATGGATGCCAAGATCAGCTTCGACGACAACGCCATTTTCAGGCACCGGGACTACCCCGACATGATGGACTACTCGCAGCTGGAGACGCTCGAGATCAATGCCGGCAAGTACGATCTCTCCTACATCAAGCTGGACGGCAACATCGGCTGCATGGTGAACGGGGCCGGGCTCGCCATGGCGACCCTCGACGTGCTGAAGGAGTACGGCGGCGAGCCGGCGAACTTTCTGGACGTGGGAGGCGGCGCGAGCCGGGAGAAGGTGGCAGAGGCATTCAAGATCATCCTGGAGGACAGCGACGCGCACGGGGTATTCGTCAACATCTTCGGCGGGATCATGCGCTGCGACGTGATCGCGCAGGGGATCATCGAGGCGGCCGCCGAAATGAACTGCACGCTCCCCATCGTGGTCCGCATGGACGGAAGCGAGGTCGAGGAAGGAAGGAGGCTTCTGGCCGACTCCGGGCTCAACGTGCAGTCAGCGGACAACCTGGGCGACGGCGCTGCCAGGATCGTCGCCATGCTGCAGGCGTAGTTGCACGGTTCGACACGGTCGGCGGTTTGCGGGGATACCGATCAGAGGTCGGATGCTCCTTCAGGAGTCAACATGTCGATACTTTTAAACAGCGAGTCACGGGTCGTGGTTCAGGGGATCACCGGCAGGAGCGGGCTCTTCCATACCCGGCAGTGCAGGGAATACGGCACCAAGGTGGTGGCGGGGGTGACTCCCGGCAAGGGTGGCATCCACATCGAGGGGATACCGGTGTTCAATACGGTGCAGGAGGCGATCCGCTACACGAGCGCCAACGTCTCGATGATCTTCGTGCCGCCTCCAGGGGCCGCCGACGCCATACTGGAGGCGTGCGACGCGCAGCTCGAACTCGCCGTCTGCATCACGGAGGGGATCCCGGTCAGGGACATGGTGCTCGTCCGCCAGGTGCAGGAGAAAAGCGCCACCAGGCTGGTCGGCCCCAACTGTCCGGGAGTGATCACCCCAGGGGAGTGCAAGGTCGGGATCATGCCGGGGTACATCCACCTGCCGGGAAGGATCGGCGTGGTTTCCAGAAGCGGCACCCTCACCTATGAGGCGGTCAAGCAGCTAACCGACGCCGGGCTCGGCCAGTCGACCTGCGTCGGCATCGGCGGAGACCCGATCATCGGCATGAACTTCATCGACGTGCTCAAGCTCTTCAATGAGGATCCCGACACCGACGGCGTCTTCTTGATCGGCGAGATCGGCGGGGGGGGCGAGGAGGAGGCGGCCTACTGGATCAAGGGGAACATGAGCAAACCGGTGGCAGCCTTCATAGCAGGCGCGACGGCCCCGACCGGACGGAGGATGGGGCATGCCGGCGCCATCATCACCGGGGGAAAAGGGAGAGCCGAGGAGAAGATCCGGGCCCTCAAGGAGTGCGGCGTCGCGGTGGCGCCGAGTCCGACCGGGATGGGCGAAACCGTGCTGCAGTTGATGCGGGGAGCGGAGAATCGGGCGACCGGCCGTTCGCCGCTACCGGTGGTCGCATTATCGGCAGATCTCTGAACCGCTGCCAGGCAGGGCCTTGCTTTCCGATAGCTGCCGGCAAGGCTGCTCGATGCCAAGCGGGGCGTCAGCGGCCCGCCGCCGGCCCTCCCCGTTGCATTATTTTTCGTCCATGATAAGGTTGTAACTTTTGCACGCGAACCACACCCCCGGCCCTCCCTTCTGCGGCCACTGCAGCAGAACCGGCTTGCCGGGCCGTAGTCACCGGCACAGCCGGAACTGCCCGAATCATCGGGAAAGAGCTCCGGGTGGAGAACCCGGTGTCCGTATTTCGGCCGGCCCGTTTGCCATTGGACCTTGATCAATTACAATTGTCGAGTGCATTTGCGCAGCCGGCATTCGTGGAGAAGCTGAATGGAAAATCTGCTCAGGGTGTTGATAGTCGAGGATGCGCCGGACGACGCACAGCTCATCGCGATGGAGCTTGAGCACGGAGGGTACGACGTCCAGTTCCAGCGCGTGGACACTCCTGAAGCGATGCGCGAGGCCCTCGACTGCGCTCCCTGGGACGTCGTCATCTGTGACTACGCCATGCCCGGCTTCAGCGGATTGCAGGCGCTGCAGATTCTCAGGCAAAAGGGGCTCGACAGGCCTTTCCTGATGATCTCCGGCAGGGTCGGCGAGGAGGCCGCAGCCGAGGCGATGCGTGCCGGCGCAGATGACTTCCTGCTCAAGGGAAACCTGTCGCGTCTGGTGCCGGCGATCAAAAGGGAGATCGCCGAGGCAGCCATGCGCCAGGAGCACCATCGCGCGGAAAAGGAGTTGAGGGACAAGCTCGATTTCATCCAGGTGCTGATAGACACGCTCCCCACTCCGATTTTCTACAACGACCCGAACGGCATCTACCTCGGCTGCAACAAGGCTTTCGAGGAACAGATCGGCCTGAAAAGAGGGGAGATCCTGAACAAGAACGTCTATGACCTGCTGCCGCCGGACCTGGCAGCGCTGTACACGCGCGGGGAGGAGGCGGTCCAGCCCGGCACGGGGCCGCGCAGCTTCGAGGGATCGATCGCCTGTGCCGACGGCGAGAGGCGCGACGTGATCTTCTACAGCGCGGTTTTCAGCAACTCGGACAACTCGGCCGGCGGTGTGGTCGGTGCGCTGCTCGACATCTCCGAGCGCAAGCGCTCCGAGACCAAGCTGCGTTACCTGAGCACGCACGACATGCTGACCGGCATCTACAACCGTGCCTACTTCGATGAGGAACTGGAGCGGCTGAGAAAGGGAAGGAAATTTCCGGTCAGCATCGTGATGGCTGACGTGGACCGGCTGAAGGAAACCAACGATCAGCTGGGACACGCGGCGGGGGACGACTTGCTGAGACACGCGGCAGAGGTCTTCAGGGGAGCCTTCCGGGGTGACGACGTCGCCGCACGCATAGGCGGCGACGAGTTTGCTGCGCTCCTTCCCAATACGGACGAGTCAGCACTGGTCGAGGCGATGGAGCGACTTCAGCAGGCGCTCGCCTCAAGCAACGCCGAGAACGGCGACAATCCCCTGAGCCTCTCCATCGGTGCCGCAACCGCGAACAGCAGCGAGGAGTTGGTGGCCGCCTGGCGCATGGCGGATCAGAGCATGTACCGGCAAAAAAAAGGGCGCAGCGCCTCCAACAAACCGCGCGCGCCGCGCCAGCGGGCTCACTGGGAATCTACCACCTCTCCCTGAGGCACCGCCCTTGCCTTAACCCTATTTCCAACAGCAAACCAAAACCGCGGCCAAGCCTTCCCCTCGCCACATCCCCCTGCCTTCAAGTCACCTGATTACTGTTAATTTTCCCGCTGGCTAAAACTCCCCCTCCCTTGACGGGAGGGGGCGGGGGGGAGGGTGAGGCCCATGCCGGGCTTTTCACCCTCTCCCCAGCCCTCCCACATCAAGGGGGAGGGGGCGCTTGCGCAGTGAGCGGAAGATCTGCGTTAAACAGGGTAAAGGCATGGTTCTGCTCCCCCTCCCGACGGGTCCCGACGGGAGGGGGAGCAGGCCTGGAGCATTTGGTCCGGCTTTTCAGCCTTATCCTGCCCTAAAGCTTCGCCGCCTCGGCATTCAAGGGGCTGTCGGGGAATTCCGTCGCCAGCCTCTTCAAGATCTCCCTGCCCTGCACCGTCTCCCCGGACTTGAGATACGCCTTGGCCAGGTAGAACAGGGTCTGATCCAGCTTGGGCGTGCCGGGAAAGCGCTCCAGCGCCTCGCTCAGCCGCTTGATGGCGGAGGGGTACTTTCCGGTCCGGAGGTAGAAGTTGCCGACGTAATTCTCATATTCCAGCTGCTTGACCCGGCAGTCCGCGAGCTTTTGCCTGACCTCTTCGGCGTGCGCGGAATCGGGGTGCAGGCCCAGAAATCCCTCCAGGGTGACCACCGCGTTTTTCACCGGGGTCTGGTCCGTGTCGATACCGGAGATCTGGAAGTAGTGGCTGAGGCCGAGCCGGTAGAGCGCGTAGGCCGCCTGCTCGTGCGCCGGGTGGAGCTTGCGGAAGTCCTCGTAGGCCGCGGCGGCCTCGATGTACGCCTTGTTCTCGAAATGCGCATCGGCGATCTTCAGCTCGGCCCGGGTGGTCAGCTCGCGGGAGCTGTAGCTCTCCTTGACCTTCTTCCACAGGGCGATGGCCTCCTCGTAGTTTCGCGATGCGTAGGCGGCCTCCCCCTCCTTGAAATAGCTCTCGGCGCTTTGCACGGGAGCCGGGGTGGATGCGCAGGCGCCAAGCAGCGAGAGGATGGAGAGCATACCTAGATACAGCAGGGCTCGCAAGGGCATGAGACGACTCCTCTTTACAGGAAATTGAAATGCGGAATTTGTCGGTTCAAGGGTGCGTCGATACGGTTGGATAATAGCAGGCGCGAACAGCCGGCAGAGAAAGCTCCTGCTTCCGACCCGGCTGCCATTCACCCGGCAGCAATAGCCTGCTGCAAGGATCGGCACCCCGGCCCGAAGGTGCCCGGGCCGGTCGGCGCCGACAAAAAGGGGTCCCCGAAGGCTCGCGCGAGGCTTCGGGGACCCGGCGGGTCACACTATCTGTTGGAACGCTTGCGCATGGTGGGATCGAGCACCTTCTTCCTGAGCCTGATGGAGCCCGGCGTCACCTCGACCAGTTCGTCGTCGTCGATGAACTCGAGCGCCTGCTCCAGCGTCAGAAGGCGCGGCGGCGTGAGCTTGATGGCGTCGTCGGTGCCGGAGGCGCGCACGTTGGTGAGCTTCTTCCCCTTGCAGGGGTTCACCTCGAGGTCGTTGTCCTTGGCGTGCTGCCCGATGATCATCCCGCCGTACACCTCGACTCCGGCGCCCAGGAACAGGGTGCCGCGCGGCTGCAGGGCGTCCAGCGAATAGGCGGTGGTCTCGCCCTGCTCCATGGCGGTCAGCACGCCGTTCTTGCGCCCCGGGATCTCACCCTTGTACGGTGCGTACTCGTGGAAGGTGTGCGTGATCACGGCGGTGCCGCGGGTCTCGGTCAGGAACTCGCCGCGCAGGCCGATCAGGCCGCGGGCCGGAACGATGAACTCGAGACGGGTGCAATCGCCCATCGGCGTCATGGCGACCATCTCGCCCTTCCTGGGTCCCATCCGCTCGATGATCACCCCCTGGTACTCGGAGGCGACGTCGACCACCAGATACTCCATCGGCTCGTGTCTCTTCCCCTCGATCTCGCGCATGATCACCTCGGGCTTGGAGACCGCCATCTCGAACCCTTCCCGGCGCATGTTCTCGATCAGGATGGAGAGATGCAGCTCGCCCCGGCCCGATACCTGGAAGGTGTCGGCGTTCGAGGTGTCGGCCACGCGCAGCGAGACGTTGGTCCTCAGTTCGCGGTCCAGGCGCTCCCGGATGTTCCTGGAGGTGACCATCTTCCCCTCGCGCCCGGCGAACGGGGAGTTGTTGACGATGAAGTTCATGGAGAGCGTCGGCTCGTCGATCGCCACGTAGGGAAGTCCCATCGGGTTGTCGGCTGAGGCCAGCGTCTCGCCGATCCCCACCTCGGGGAATCCCGCGATGGTCACGATGTCGCCTGTGAACGCCTCGGCGATGTCGACCTGCTTCAGCCCCTCGTACCCCAGAAGCTTGGTGACCCGCGCCTTGGAGATGGTGCCGTCGCGCTTGATCAGTGCCACGGTCTCGCCGGCGCTCACCCTGCCGTTGAAGATCTTGCCGGTGGCGATGCGGCCGATGTAGTCGTTGTAGTCGATGTTGGTGACCAGGAGCTGGAAGGGAGCGTTCACGTCCCCCTCGGGCGGGTGGACGTTGTCCTTGATCAGTTCGAAGAGCGGCTCCATGTTCTCGGAAGGCTGGTCCATCTCGAGCATGGCGTAGCCGAGCTTGGCGCTCGTGTAGCAGATGGCGAAATCGAGCTGCGCGTCGGAGGCCTGCAGTTCGCAGAACAGGTCGAACACCATGTCGACCACCTCGGCGGGACGCGCACCCGGGCGGTCCACCTTGTTGATCACCACGATCGGCCTGAGCCCCAGGTCGAGCGACTTCTTGAGCACGAAGCGGGTCTGCGGCATCGGGCCGTCCAGCGCGTCCACCAGCAGGAGGACCGAGTCGACCATCTTGAGCACGCGCTCCACCTCGCCGCCGAAGTCGGCATGGCCCGGGGTGTCGACGATGTTGATCTTGTACCCGCCGTGGTGGATGCTCAGGTTCTTGGCGAGGATGGTGATGCCGCGTTCCTTCTCCAGGTCGTTGGAATCCATGACCCGCTCGGTGATCGCTTCGTTTTCCCGGAACACCCCGGATTGCTTAAGCATAGCGTCGACCAGCGTCGTCTTGCCGTGGTCTACGTGGGCGATTATGGCTATATTTCTGATCTTTTCCTGCATGACTGAACAGCTCCTTTTTTCACGTACCGCTCAAAATAAAAAGACGAGCAGGGTGCCCGTCTTTTAAAACAGCTCAATATCGCATTTTCGACGGCGTTTGACAAGTTATTTTCTGACAGCCCGCCGCCTCCCCCCCATGGCCGCCATCTGCTGCTTCTGGATGGCGGCGAGGCTCTCAAGGTGGAACTGCAGCCACATCTCGCCGTAGCCGCGCATCTTCATCTTCTTCCCCTCGCGCAAAAGCTCCAGGTTCTGCTTCAGATTCTCATCCCCCGGAAGCTTGGAGAGCCCCTTGGCGACCACCTCGCACGCCTTCACGCTCTCGCCGCTCTCGTTCAGGCAGTAGCCGTACAGGCTCCAGAGCAGCGACTCCTTCGGTGTGGCGATGACCGCCTTGTCGAAGGTCTCGCGCATCTTGTCGAGCTTGTTCCTCTTCATGTAGGTGACCCCGAGCATCCCCATGGTGACCCAGTTCTTGAAGAACCCCTTCTCCAGGTAGGGAAAGGCGGTGGCGAAATCCCTCCTGACGAAGTAGACCATGCCGATGGCCGAGTTGATCTGGCTCTCCACGTAGATCTGCCACTTGGCGTAGCGCAGCGCCCCTTTCAGGTCGCGGATCCCCTTTTCGAAGCGCTGGGCCTGGATGTCCTTCATGGCGGGCTCCATGATCGCCTCGAGCTTTCTGGTGACGTAGCGGGAGATCAGGAGAAAACTCCCCATGAAGACCAGCAGTGCCGCCAGGAGGCCGGCCCACCAGTACTGGAACCCGGCGGCGAGGGAGATCAGGAGAAAGGTGACGAGTGCGGCGCCTGCGGAGATGAGAAGGTTGTACATCGGTGGTTATCCTTTCGTGGTGCTTGTCACGTGATTAGTGCCGTTTGGTCGGCTGCTGCAAAAGTTGACTGCCGGGGCTAGCCCGACTGCTTGACCAGGGCGCCCCTTCTTCCCTGGTACTTGGCGACGATGATCCGTTTGCCCGGCTTGAGCGCCACCTTCGTCTTCAGGTTGTTCCAGGCCGAGAGGACCCGAGCGGTGACGTTGAAACGCCTGGCCAGGGAACTCAGGGTGTCCCCCTTCTTGACCGTGTAGTACTTGTTGAACTCGGCGACCCCGGGCTGGGGCCGGGGCTCCGCCCGGACCGATTTGGGAGCCGGCTCCTCGCTTTCGGCTGCAGCCACCTGCACCGGAACCGTCAGCAGGCGTCCCCGCAGGTTACGCGCGTTCCTCCCCAGATTGTTCAGCTCCGCGATGGTCTGCGGGGTGGTCTTGAAGCGCCGGGCAATGGAGGCCAGGGTGTCCTTGCGCTTGGCGCGGTACTGGGCGTTTCTCACCCGCTCCGTATAGCGCTCCGTTTCGGCGATCCTGGCGTAGCCCGCCTCGAACAGGGCGCTCATCCCCCTGGGGATCTTCAGCTCGTACCCCGGGTAGTTGGGGGGGGTGCAGGAGCGGCGCAGCTCCGGGTTCAGCTCGCGAATCTCATGGGTGCTGACGCCGCAGATCCTGGCCACCAGCTCCAGATCGGTCCGGGACGGGATCCTGACCACGTCGAATTCTATGGGGGGCAGGTAGGCGACGTCGGCGAAGCCGTATTTGGCCGGTTCCTTCGCGATGATCGCCGCAGCCAGCAGCTTGGGGACGTAATCCTTGGTCTCCCGCTTCAGGTACTCGCCCTTGGTGAGCTCCCAGAAGTCGCGGCTGTTGTACATGTTGATCGCGCGCAGGATCTTGTTTTCGCCCGCGTTGTACCCCGCCGCGGCCAGGTACCAGTCGTTGTTGAACATCGCGTACAGCTCTTTCAGGTACAGCGCCGCCGCGACCGTCGACTTCAGCGGGTCGCGCCGCTCGTCGATCCAGGGGTCGATGCGCAGGTCGTAGCGCTTGCCGGTAGCCGACATGAACTGCCAGGGGCCGACGGCGCTCGCCACCGAAAAGGCGTGGGGCGCGAAGCCGCTCTCGATCATGGCCAGGTAGACCAGGTCTTCCGGGAGTCCTTCGTTCCTGAGCACCGTCCTCATCATCGGGATGTAGCGCTCGCTCCTGGAGAGCCACTTGGCGAAGGAGCTGCGGCCGGAGTTCTGGAAGTACCGGGTGAAATACTCGACTTTGCTGTTGAAGGTAAGCGGTATGTCGGATTCGGGGAGCTCCTCTTCCGGCAGCTTCAGCTCGAAGGAGCCGTCCGGCTGTTCTGCCTGCTCCTCGACGTCCAGGAAATCGGAGGGGGCCAGTTCCAGCGCCTTGGTCAGTCCGGCGTCCGGCCTGGCGGAGGCGAACCGGAGGAGCCCGCCGGCCGCCTGCTGCAGAGGCTGGGGGCGGTCGCTTTCGGCTGCCGAACTACCCGCCGGGTACGCTGCCAAGGCAGCGCACGGGCCTAGCAGCGCCAGTATGAGAAGGATGGTTTTGGTCATTAATTACCTATAGTTTGACTCCCACGCAAACGAACAGAAGCTGCAGAATAGCGAAATTTTGCGGGGTTGTCAATTCAAACGGGTTTTTATGGCGGGTGGTGCCGGGGGGGGCGGGCAATCTGCAGGGTGGCGGGGAGGTCAGCCGGGGGTTTTCGGGCAGTAAAAAGCCCCCTGTTCTTGTTAACAGGGGGCCTCTGGGGCACGCCCGCCGCTTTTATCCGGCGGGCCAACTAGGGCAACCCTCTTTGCAGCGGGTCACTGGGCGAATCATATAGAAATTTGTCCACATTTCAGGTGATCTCCTTTTCGCTGGTGGATTTGGTTCCCTCGCTGTGTGCTTCCCGGAGGATGTTCCAATCATAATACTCCGTTTCCCCCTTGTCAACAGCACAGGGCATAAATTAAAGCGCTCAGCCCATCTTTTTCATTAGAGAAAGGAGCCAGCCGTCCCTGAGCCTCAGGGCGGCGTGCGGGCAGAGTTCGCGGCAGCAAAAGCAGCGTATGCAGCGCTGGTAATCGAAGCGAAGCCTGCCCCCCTGGGCGCGGATCGCCCCGGGGGGGCAGGCGCCCACGCAGACGCCGCAGAGTTCGCACTTGGAAGCGATCGCCTCGGGGCGGGAGCTGAACTGGTTGCGCAGCCGGTTCTTGAGAAAGCCGGGGAGGCCGAACTGGACGTCGGAGAGGTGGGGGAGCCTGAGCGGCTGGCAGCTCGCCTCATTAACCGTGAGGCCGCAGCAGTCGATCTCGTCCCGGTTGGAGCCGGGGAGCGCCAGCTTGCGCGCCGCGTTCTCCAGGTAGAGGAGCTGCTTCGGGATGCCGGCGATCTCGGCGGCAATGACATCGACGGCGACGGCATTCGTCCCGGCCAGAAGCAGCCCGACCCGGCAGGGGTCGCCGCTCCCGGGACCGTTTCCCTCCATGGCGACCACGGCATCGACGATGTTCAGCTCCGGCTCCCGGAGCCGGTAGACCTCGAGCAGCATCTCGGCAAAGAGCTCCTTGTCGGCCCCCGCCTTGAGATGCCAGGCCGCCTTCTGGGTCCCCACCACGGCGCCGAACAGGTTCTTGACGCAGCAGGTCATGGTCATCATCTCGTGGGTCTTGAGCTTGGGGAGGTTGATCAGGCGGTCCGCCTCAAGGTAGGGGCGTGCCAGCTCGAAGTGGCGGAAGGTCCCCTTACCCGGAACCGGCGCCGTCTCGGAGAAGGGGACGAACTGCGCTCCGGTCTCCTCGATGACCCGGAGCATGCCGGAGCGCTCGGCCACGCGCCTGGCGCTCCCGTAGCCGGGGGAATCCCCCACCAGTGCGACCCCCCCCGCCTGCTGAACCTGTTCGATCACGGCGCGCAGCAGCTCCGGATGGGTGGTGACCGCAGCCTCCGGAGGTTTTGCCGAAAGCAGGTTCGGCTTGATCAGCACCCGCTCCCCCGGCTTGACATGGCGCTCCATGCCGCCCAGGGGCGCCAGGAGACGGAGCAGCGCCTGCTTCATGAGCTCCCGGTCGTACTCCGCCAACCTCTCTACCGCTACTAAATACATGGGGACTCCTGGAGGCAGGTAAAGGTAAAGGTAAAGGTAACCTGATTAGCGTCAATCTTCCTCTGGTTGAAACACCCCCCTCCCTTGATGGGAGGGNNCTCCCATCAAGGGAGAGGGGGTGTTTGCGCAGTGTGCGGAAGATTAGCACTAATCAGGAAAGGTAAAGGTAAAGAGGCGATATATTAGATCCTGCCCATCGCCTCTAATTTGTTGTAAATCTGCTCCGGCTTGAGTTAGATTCATACCATGAAATCGGCAATCGAGCAATTCTGCTGCTACCTGGAGACCGAACGCAATGTGTCGGTGCATACCCTCGCGGCCTACAGGAGCGACCTCACCCAGTTCGCGGCTTTTCTTGCCGAACAAAAGGGGCAAGGCGCGCCGGAACTGGTGGACCACCTGACGATACGCCACTACCTGGCCAAACTGCACAGGCTACACACCAAGAGCTCCATCGGCAGGAAGCTCTCGGCGATCCGCGCGCTGTTTCGCTACCTGCTGCGCGAGGGGAGGCTCGCCAGGAATCCGGCTGAACTGGTAGGCACGCCGAAGAAGGAGAAGCGGCTCCCCTTCCACCTGAACATCGACCAGGTGACCGCCCTGGTCGACGCGCCGTCGGCCACGGGAGAACTTCCCCTGAGGGACCGGGCTGTGCTGGAAACCCTCTACTCCTGCGGCATCAGGGTGAGCGAGCTCACCGGGATGAACGTGGGGGACCTCGATCTGGAGGGGGGGCTTGCCAGGGTACTCGGCAAGGGTGGCAAGGAGCGGATCGTGCCGGTGGGATCCTGCGCCAGGGAGGCACTGGCGGCCTACCTCGTGGAACGCGGCAATCCCGCGGCCAGTGCCCCTTTGATCCTGAACGCCCGGGGTGGGAGGCTCACCCGCCGCAGCATCGGCAGGGTGGTCGACGCCCACATGCTGCTGATCGCAACCATGCGCAAGGTCTCACCGCACACCCTGCGCCACACCTTCGCGACCCACCTTCTGGAGGGGGGAGCCG
Source organism: Geobacter sp. (assembly GCA_003499925.1). GTDB lineage: Bacteria > Desulfobacterota > Desulfuromonadia > Geobacterales > Geobacteraceae > Geomonas. The sequence goes on along the minus strand of DNRQ01000020.1, from coordinate 16,640 downwards.
ATCTGCGCGCCATCCAGGAGCTGCTCGGCCACGCCTCGCTTTCCACAACGCAAAAATACACCCATGTCAGCATAGATCGACTGATGGAGGTCTACGACAAGGCGCACCCCAAAGCCCGCAGTTGAACCTCGACTGACCACGCCGCGCCGCCCGCCTTTGTTAAATCTCAATCATGGTGCCTATTTACCGCTGCTATCTGCTTGATCTCCTGCACGTAAAGTTGTATGTTTGGACCTGGCCGGGTCCGGCCCTCCTGCCGTATCAGATGGCGCAGCAAGTTGCACCCGCCTCAGATGCAAATTTGATGTAGAGCGAGCACAGTCTGGAGCAGCGCCCCCCATGACCGAGAAACCTCTCTATAACAGCAAAATCGTCCTCACATTCGTAAATCTCCTGAAAGAAAAGTACAGGCATGTCGATCCGCACGAGGTGCTGAACTATTCCGGGATCAAGCCGTACGAGGTCACCGATGGCGGACACTGGTTCACCCAGACCCAGGTCGACCTCTTCATCGAGAGGCTGGTGCAGCTCACCGGCAACGCCGGAATCGCACGGGAAGGGGGGCGTTATGCCGCATCGGGGCAGTCGCTGGGATTCATCGGCAAATATCTGCTCGGCCTGATCGGTCCCGCCCACGCATTTTTTTCCCTCAACAAGTCCACTGCCAATTTCACCAGGTCCTCCAGCTACCAGTCGCGCAGGATCGCCGCCAACCAGGTGGAGATCACCGTCACCCCCGCCCCCGGAATCGAGGAGCGCCCCTACCAGTGCGAGAACCGGACCGGCTTTTTCGAAGCGATGCTGATGATCTTCAACTACGATATGCCTGTCATCGAGCATCCCGAATGCATGTTCAGGGGGGGGGCATCCTGCCGCTACATCGTCTCCTGGAAAAAAAACCTGCCGACCCGGCTGCGGGAGGCGAGGAACTGCCTGGCGCTCGCCCTGATCGTCACCGGGGGGGCGCTGATTCAGTTCTACCCGGCACAGGTTTTTACCGGGCTCCCCTTTCTGGCTTTATTCGCGCTGGTCGGCTCCGTTGTAGCGGACCATCTTGAGAAGAGCGAGCTTTATGCGGCGCTGTCAAACCTCAAGGAATCGACCGACGGGCTCATCGAGCAGACTGCGCTCAACTACAACAACGCGCTCATGGTCAACGAGGTAGGCCAGGCGATCAGCAAGCAGACCGAGAAGGACGAGGTCCTGGAAAACATCGTCAAGGCCCTGGAGAACCGGCTCGGTTACGACCGGGGCCTGATTCTGCTGGCCGACGCGGACAAGACCCGGCTCTCCTTCCGCATCGGTTTCGGCTACAGCGAAGAGCAGCTCTCCGTCTTGAAGCGGACCTCCTTCAATCTCGGCAACCCCGCCTCAAAAGGGGTGTTCGTCACCTGCTTCCGGGAGCAGAAGCCTTTTCTGATCAACGATTTCGCGGAGATATCGGCCAGCCATTCCAACCAGAGCGTCATGTTCGCCGAGCAGATCGGAGCGCACTCCTTCATCTGCTGCGCCATCGTCTGCGAGGGGGAAGCGCTCGGCATCCTGGCGGTGGACAACGTCCGCACCAAAAGGGCACTGGTGGCAAGCGACATGAGCCTGATCATGGGCGTGGCTCCGGTGATCGGCATGAGCATCCGCAACGCCATCTACATGGAGCGCGAAAGACGCATGGCCGAACAGATGCGCCAGTCGCAAAAGATGGAGGCGATCGGAGAACTGGCCGGCGGGGTGGCCCACGACTTCAACAACCTGCTTACCGCCATCATCGGCTTCACCACCCTGGCCCAGCTCAACACCGAGAAGGAGGACCCGACTTTCCCCTATCTGGAGGAGGTGCTGGTCGCCTCGGAACGTGCCACCCACCTGACCCGGGGCCTTCTGGCCTTTGGCAGAAGACAGGCGGTCAATCCGCAGCCGGCCGATCTGAACGGCATCGTGGGAAAGATCGAAAAACTGCTGAGACGGCTGATCTCGGAAGAGATCGAGTTGCAGATATCCCTGGACCAGAGGCGGCTCACGGTGCTGACCGACTCCGGTCAGATCGACCAGATACTGCTGAATCTGGCGACCAACGCCCGGGACGCCATGGACAACGCCGGCACCCTGACCATAGAGACGGGGGTGGAGGAAGTCGGCCCCGAATTGATCGAGAGCCTCGGCATCGGCGCCGTGGGGAGCTATGCCAAGCTGGTGGTGCGAGACACCGGCAAGGGGATGGACCAGGCGACCAGGAGCCATATCTTCGAGCCGTTCTTCACCACCAAGGAGGCAGGCAAAGGGACCGGCCTCGGCCTCGCCATCGTTTACGGCATCGTCAAGCAGCACGGCGGGTTCATCGACATCCGGAGCCTCCCCGGCGCGGGAGCGAGCTTCATCATCTACCTCCCCCTGCTCGAGGAGGGAGCAGTTCCGGCGCAGCGCCCCCAGCCCCGGGAGGTCTCCTATGCGGGGACGGAAACGATCCTGGTCGTGGAGGACTCCCCGGAGGTGAGAAAGCTCACAGGGGAAGTGCTGCAACGACACGGCTACCGGGTCATCGAGGCGGTCGACGGTCAGGACGGGCTGGAGAAATTTCTGGCGCACCAGGAAGAGATCAAGCTGGTGATCATGGATGTCGTGATGCCGAAGATGAACGGCAAGGAGGCGTTCGCCGCCATTGCCAAGATCAAACCCTCCCTCAAAGTCCTCTTCACCAGCGGCTATACCCCCGACGACGTCAACAGAAAGGGTGTTCTCTTCGACGAGGACAACTTCGTCCCCAAACCGGCCGCGCCTCAGACCCTGCTAAGGATGGTGAGGGAACTCCTCTCCCCGGCGCCGGGCTAACCTGCCGGCACTGCGGACCAGCCGACCTCATCGATTCACTCCCCTCCCCCGGAGGGACAGGGGCAGGGAGGGGAACGGGGCCGGTGCGTAGCCAAGCGCCCCCTTCCCCCCTCCCTCCTCCTCCCTCCGGGGGGAGGAGGGTTGACAGGCAGCAAAACGGAGATGGGACCTGCGGCCAAACGGAAACCTGACTAGCGATGATCAGCCTTCGCCAAGGCTGGGGCTGAAGGGAGAGGAGCCTGGACAGCCTGATCATCTTGGAAGATCATCTCTAACCAGTAACGGAAATGGGACTTCCTCTTATCGAACGGCGCCGGACGGCTGCCATGCCGACCCGAAAAAAAGGCCCCGCCGTTAATCCCGGCGGGGCCTTTTTCATGCTGCGGTGACAACCCGGTGCTATTCGCAGAGGTCGACCTTGACGTCCCAGTTCTTGAGCTTCATGGTGCCATTGCGCTCCAGGTTGAGATGCATCTTGAAGGCGCGGTCCCACAGCTGCGGCTCGTGCCCGACCTTCCGGCCCAAGCAGTCCTTCTCGGCCATCTCGAGGTAGGCGGTGAGCTGATCCCTGTAATCCGGGTGGGCGCACTTGGCGATGATCGTCTTGGCGCGATCCTTGGGTGCGAGCCCGCGCAGGTCGGCCAGACCCTGCTCGGTGATGACGCAGTCCAGGTCGTGCTCGGTGTGGTCGATGTGCGAGCAGTGCGGCACCACGCAGGAGATGCCGGTCGGGTCGGTCTTGCTCGGACGCGAGGACGGCGTGTGCATCATCTTCAGGTAGCCGTTACGCAGGAAGTCGCCGGAGCCGCCCAGGCCGTTGATCATGCGGGTACCGCCGACCAGGGTGGAGTTGGCGTGCGCATAGATGTCGATCTCGACCGGGGTGTTCATGGCGATGCACCCCAGACGGCGGATCGGCTCGGGAGCGTTGGAGATGGAGAGCGGACGCAGCGTGATCTTGTCGAAGTACTTGTCCATGTTCTCGAAGAAGCGCGGGAAACCCGGCTCTGCGGAGAGGGAAAGCGAGCAGGAAGAGGCATGGTCCAGCTTGCCCGAGTCGAACAGGTCGAGCATGGTATCCTGGAGCACCTCGGTGTACACGGTCAGGTTGGAGAAGGGGCCCTTGGCCAGGCCGCCGATGACGGCGTTGGCTATGGAACCTACGCCCGACTGGAGCGGCAACAGGTTCTTGGGAAGACGGCCGGCCTTGACTTCCTGGGTGAAGAACTCGATGACGTGGTTGGCAATCGCCTCGGAGGTGTCGTCCTGCTCGGCGAAGGCGCGGCCCTGGTCGCGGAGTTTGGACTCGACCACTGCGATGACCTTGTTCGGGTCGCAGGGAATGGAGGTGGTACCGATCCTGGAGCCGGCATGGACGATCTCGAAAGGCTGGCGGTTGGGGGGGATCGCCGGAGTCAGCAGGTCGTGGATCCCCTCGAAGGAGGGCTGGCCGGTGTTCACCTCGATGATGATCTTGTCGCAGATCATCAGGATCTCGGGGATGACGCCGCAGGAAGAGGTCGGGACCAGGCTGCCGTCTTCCTTGATGGCGGAGACTTCGATGATGGCGAGGTCGAGCCTGCCGGACTCGGAGTCCTTGGTGTAGAACCCGTAGCCCAGGTCCTGAGCAAACAGGGAGAGATGCTTGTCGCCCATGCGGATGCGACCGGCGTTGATGCCGGCGGCGATGTTCTTGCCGGTCTGGTAGGGCCAGCGGCGGTCGATCATGTCGTTGACGGCCCAGCGGTCCTCGGTTTCGGCACCGACTGAAGCACCGATGAAGAGGTTGAACTTCAGCTTGCCCTGCAGGTTATTCTTCTCGACGTGCTCGGCAACGGCGATGGGCACCACTTTCGGGTAGCCAGCGGGGGTGAAGCCGGACCAGCCCAGGTTCATACCGTTTTTGAAGAACTCGACAGTCTGCTCGGCCTTCATCACCTTGCTCAAAAGGGCTTTGCACTTCACGCGGTCTTGCAGTGTGCCGTAATCGGACATTTTCTTCCTCCTGTTTTGTTTTGGTGTCTACAGACTAACTGCGCTAAATACACTTAACCACTAGGATTAATGGGGGTCACCGGGGCGACGTCATCGACAGGCTCCCTAACGTAAACGGAATCGCTAGGCAACTTTAGAACCGGATTCTACTGAAGAGAGTCTTGATAGTCAAGGTTAAAAAAGGCGCAGGGTCTGCAGCTTGACCATACGCAGCGAGTTGCGGCTTCACCATCCGTTTTGCTGTGCAATCCGGCATACTACTTAGAGTGTTGCGGCGTAGGGCATAGCACCTGCTGTGTATACAGTATGCAATCTAATCTGATCGGGCTTCGCCGTCAAGAGTAAAAAATCGTTCCCGAAAAGAAAGTTCGCCGGCACCGCGATCCCTTGCTGCTGCAGGGGATGGCCCAAGGGCCGGGCCACCCGGGACCAGCTGCGGGGCATTGGGGGATTTCCGGCCGCGGGTGCCGCGCCTCAGGCAAAAATCAAGAGGGGAAACCGGCAAGCGGCTTCCCCTCAAAAATTTCCTCCATCGACGCAAAGGCCCCGGCGCATTCCGGCGTGACCACGGCAATCAGCCGGGGAGCCCTGCCCCGCGCCTCAATCCAGCGTCTTCGCCTTGACGATGAAAAACTCCGTTTCGCCGAAGCACGCCGTCGGCACCCCTTTATGCTGCTCGTAGCTAAGCGACATCCTGCGCCCCAGCCCCTGGTTTATCAGCTGCGCCAAGCCCTCGTCCCGCACCGTGAAGAAAAACTTCTCCGGGATGGCCCCGGGGACCGGCGACATGGTCAGCTCACCCTCCCAGGTCTTGCAGAGCCACCCTTTCCTGGAGAGCTTCTGGATGTAGCCGACCCGCTCCCCGGACGAGTAGGTCCAGTGCAGGGTGGCGTAGACATAACCGGCTGCCAGCAGGACGATCACGGCAACCAGGGCCGCGGCACCTCCCAGCACCTTTTGCTTCACGACACGCAGATCCATAACACTCCCATGGCCGAGCGGTGAAATTGCACCCGGGCTCCCACCCTGTATAGCAGAAAGCCCGGCCCGGGTCAATGCGGATCCACCTGATGTTATTGGGCTATTGCCTCCGGCTCCCCGCTACTCCGCCTTGTATCCGATCCGCACGCCCCCCCAGTGCCTGTTCTGGAAATAAATGGGGGTGGAGATGTCGTTCATGATCTCGCCGGTATCCCTCATGTAGGTCTGCAGCAGGAAGGCCTCAGCATTCTGGGCGGCCTTGAGACCGGTCTTGTCGTTGAAGATCCTCTTGGTCCTGTTGTTGGCCTTGTCGGCTTCGGCATCGCCGGTCAGGGGCTTGCTATAGCGCAGGTTATGGCTTGCCACATAGCCGTGATCGTCGACGCAGATGGCAAAGAATATCGCCCCCTGGCGTGAGAGGATCTGCTCCTGCAGGGGAGATATGTACTGGTCGAAGAACTTGTCGAAGGCCGTGCCGTATTTCTGGGGCGACGTGTTCGGGATCGAGCGGTAGTGCCGGTCGAACAGGTCGGCGGCCGTGATCTTGTTCTCGGCGATCCCCTTTTCGACGGCTGCGACAAATCCGTCCCTCAACTCGCGGGTGAACCCCTTCATGTTGTCGTGGCGGTTGCCGACGCTGAATTTACCGACCGTGGAGAAGATCTGCTCGGCTACGTCGGTAAGTATGGTGAAGGCCTTGTCGCTCTCCATCATGTCGTCGTGCACCGATGAGGCGGAGATGGAGACATTGTGAATCTTTTCCGAAATCTCGCTGGTCGTGGCGCTCTGCTCCTCCGTGGCCGAGGCGATCTGGTTGATCAGCTGCGCCGTCTCTCCGGCAAGCCCCAGGATCCGCTCCAGGCATTCCCGAGCGGCGGACGACTTCGCCACACCCTCCTCGACGCGCTCCTGTTCCTCGGCTATGGACTTGGCGGCCTCGCGGCTCTCGCTTTGGATGTTGGTGATGATCTTGGCGATCTCCTTGGTTGAGGTCGCCGTCTTTTCCGAGAGCATCTTCACCTCGTCGGCCACGACGGCGAACCCGCGGCCATGCTCACCGGCGCGGGCCGCTTCGATGGCGGCATTGAGCGCCAGGAGCTTGGTCTGGTCCGCGATATCCTCTATCAGATTGATGATGTCCCCGATCTGGGCCGAGGAGGACTCGAGCCGCCCCACGGTGCGCAGGGTTTTCACGACGTTTTCCCTGACCATGACGATGCTGTCGCAGGCGCCGTCCACGACGAACATACCTTCGTTCGCCGCCCGATCGACCTGCTGGGAATAGCCGGCGGCCTGGTGGGTGTTTCCGGCCACCACGTTGAGCGTCGCCGCCATCTGCTCGGCCGCCACAGCGACCGACTGGGAGCGGTCCTTCTGTTCCGCGGAGGAGACCACCGTCTTGGTGGTCCTGGTCGAGACCTGGCAAAGCGAGATGGAGATATTCTCCGCCAGCTGGTAGAGTACCGTTATGGTTTCCCTAAGCTTCATGACCAGGTGGTTGATGTGTCGGGCAAGCTCGCCGATCTCGTCATCGGAGCGAATCGGTATCTCCTTGGTGAGATCCCCCTCTCCCTCCGCGATGTCCCTGAGTTTCTCCGAAAAGAACAGGAGGTCCCGGACGATCGACCTCTTGAAGAACACGTACATGCATACCATCATTATGACGAAGAAGCAGACCCCGGCCGCCACCAGTATGTAGATCATCTTGAGCGCGTTCTGGTAGCCGTCCTCCAGGGATGAGGTGAGCAGCAGGGCACCGAGATACTTCTCGCCGGCGTCGTGGCACTGTTTGCAGCGTTCCTCGTTTACAAAGGGGATCACCGCACGCAGGGTATGGATGCCGTTCTCCACCTGCCGTGTCTCCACACGCTTGCCGGCGGAGAGCGCCTTCAGGACTTCCGGGTTGGCCGCGGCGCCGGAGGCCGAGGTATCCTTCCCCTCAGTGCTGTAGATCTTGAGATCGAAGCCGAAATTCTTCTCCTTGGCGATCCTGGAGAGGTTCGTGACACCCTTGGAATCGTCCTTCATCATCAATTCCGATACCTCATTAATGATGACGGTCGCCATGGTGCGGCTGTTTTTCTCCTGCAATTCCATGCTCGTCTGGTACTGGAGCCAGAGGGCCAACACCCCCACGACGGTAATCCCGATGAAGAGATTCAGTCCTATGATCGCCAAGATCTTGTGCATCAGCTTGTTTTTAAACATCAGGCCTCCCGGGTGCTACTACACATTTACCTCTCTGTGTTTGATATTATCGGCATCAGTTTGCAGTACTTTAGTAATTGATGTAAACGGTGTTCATTTATTCTGCGATTAACGGCCACCAATAAATAAATAAAAATCACAGCATCGATGCGCCAATGGCAGCACCAAACATTGGCCGACTCTCACAACAAATCAACAGAAGTCAAGGCTCCAGCGACTGAGAGTGTGGAACAACAAGGACTTGTTATTAACAGCAAAAGCGATGCCCTCTGCCAATCTTCTGGCAACCACTTGCACGGTTGATCCAGAGCTGCGCAGACCCGTACAGTTAAGGCGATATCTAGATTCTCTTCGATAGGGAAAATTAATGGAGCGGACGGTTCAGGATCAATAGTAGAGAGGATGCAGTCGTGATATTACAGGCCGAAACAGGCAAAAGGGGGCGTCATGCAACACGTGACTCAGCAACATTGACATTGGTCAAGGACGAGTTGTTTTAGCCATGGTATCATTTGGCAACAATTCAGTCAGGGAGGCGGTTATGAGCGAGATACCTTACCAGGAACTGTGCCGGCAGCTAGTGCACGCATGCAACGACGCAATCATCTATTCCGACCGGTTCGGCACCATTCAGCTCTGGAATTCGGGCGCCGAGCAGATGCTGGGGTTCAGTGCCGAAGAGGCCATCGGCCAGTCGCTGGACATCTTCATCCCCGAGAACCTGCGTGCCCGCCATTGGGAAGGGTATTTCAAGGTGATGGAAACCGGGAGTACCCGGTACGCCAAGGAGCTGCTTGCGGCACCCGCCATCTGCAAGGGAGGCACGCGCATATCCACCGAGTTCTCCATGACCATCATCAGGGATGCCGAAGGTGAGATCACCGGGACCGCCGCGGTCATCAGGGACGTGACAGCCCGGTGGCAGAAGGAAAAAGCCTTCAGGGTGCGCCTTGCGGAACTGGAGAAGCAGGTGAGCGCTGGGCTGCAGGAACTCCCCGCCTGAAAAAAGGAGAGCTCCCGCCAGGGGGATTCTCCCCTCCCCCTGGCGGGAGAGGCCAGGGGGCAGGGGAAATGCGCCGAGTGGCAGATAAAAGCGTCTAAAGGAAAGATCCCTTGCGCTCTTTTCGGGAAGTGGCATCGAGATGCCGTGAGCGCCCCCAAAGGTTGCCAGCGCGGGGCGTCCGACTACGCTAGCCGACCTGATCCACCAGATAGTTCTGCACACCCATCTGTGATATCTGGTCCAACTGAGCCTCGATATCGTCTATGTGGCTCTCCTCCTGGACCAGAATCGACTGCAGCAGGTCGCGGGTGCCGTTGTCTCCCAGTTCCACCGCAATCCGGATGCTCTCGTTGTAGCCGCGGATGGCCGTTTCCTCCGCCGCATGATCGAACTGGTGCATCTTGGGAACCTCGGCTCCGATGTGAATCGGGTCGAGCCTGCTGACGATCGGTCTTCCCTCAAGAAACAGTATGCGCTCGATCAGTTTTTCCGCATGCTTCATCTCAACAATAGCCCGGCTCCGGATCATCGAGTGGAGCTTCTTGTAGCCCCAGTTTTCGCACATCTCCGCGTGAACCATGTATTGGTTGGTCGCGGTCAACTCCTCGGCCAGGCGTACATTCAACTGCTCGATGACCCTCTCGTTTCCCTTCATGAATAACCTCCTTTTGTTGGTAATGACCTTGCGGCCGCCAAATCGGCCAATGCTTTACCCCCGGCGCGGAAGCGAACCTTACCAGCCAGCAAAGTGAAGACCCGCTAATTATAATTCGAAATATGATTATACCTTCGACAACCGACTTGGCAAATAAAGTCTGATAGCACGAGGGCATGCAGCAAACAGATGCAGCAACCAGCAAGACATCTGCACTCAGCCGGAGTCACAGCAGCCTTGGAAAAGAGCGGCCATGGAAAGATTGAGTGGCACCTGAAGGTGGCGGAGATGATGAAATAGCGCGGCAAGACAGGACGATATGGACCGGCGAGACTCCGGCTGGCGCAGGATCAGACAGGAAGAAGGGGGGTACAATGAAGAAGATGACGATGATATCGCAGACCCAACACGTTGACCTGCCGTTGACTTTCGTGTCGAACTACTTGGTGCCGAAGATCTTGTCGCCTGCGTCGCCCAGTCCGGGAATGATATAGCCGTGGTCGTTCAACCTTTCGTCGATCGCGCCGAGGTAGATATCGACCTCGGGGTAGGCGGCGGCAAGCCGGGCCAGCCCCTCCGGCGCCGCCACCAGGCTTAGAACCCGGATCTGGCGGCAGCCGTTCTTCTTCAGCAGTTCGATAGTGGTGGCAACCGTTCCGCCGGTTGCCAGCATCGGGTCGATGATCAGGGCGAGCCTCTCGTCCAGGTGCCCCACCAGCCTCTCGAAATAGCTGTGCGCCTCTAGCGTCTGCTCGTTGCGTGCAAGTCCCACCACGCTCACCTTGGCGTTGGGGATCATGTCGAGCACGCCGTCGAGCATCCCGATGCCGGCGCGCAGGATCGGCACCACGGTGACCTTTTTGCCCCTTATCTGCTGGATCTTGACGCTACTTCCGTCCCAGCCATCGATCACCCTATCTTCCAGCTGAAAATCCCGGCACGCCTCATAGGCGAGCAGACAGGAGACCTCCGCGGTGAGCTCGCGGAATTTCTTGGTGCTGATACCGGCCTCGCGCATCAGACCGATCTTGTGCTTTACCAGCGGGTGATTAATTTCATGAACGCTCATCTGCCTCTCCCGTCCAATATTGTCAGAGCTCGGATCCCGGGGTGAAATCACCGGAACCAATACGCCAGCGAGAGGTACCCTGCAAAACCAAGGATTACCACGGTGGCGAGCATGCAGAGAAGCGCCAGCAGGCGTTGTGCCGTGCTCTCCGGGCCGCGCTCCCGGTATCCCAGGAGCTTTCCGAGCAGCGCTCCGCCGACGATGCCGCCGCCGTGGCCCCAGTTGTTGATCCCGGGCATCACGAGGCCGAACAGCACCAGGCTGATCAGCCAGCCGCTCACCTCGCGCGACACCGCCGCGCCATAATTGCCGCCACGGCTCTTGCCGAAGAAATAGAGCGCCCCGATCAGGCCGCACACCGAAGCTGACGCTCCGATGGTGAACGCGATCCCCGCAAAGCAGGATGCCAGGTAGCCGACTACCCCGCTTAGAGTATAGATGATGAACATGCGGCTCGGCCCGAACTCGGCGCTGACCCACGGGCCGATCTGACGCAGCGCCATCATGTTGAATATGATGTGCAGCAGTCCTCCGTGCAGGTAGCTTGCGGAGATGAGGGTCCAGAAACGGCCGAGCTCCACGACCGGCACCGTACCGGTGGCGCCCAGCAACAAAAGGCTGTTCTGGTCAGGAGACAGGAAACGGAGCGGATTGGCGCTAAACCCACGGTGCCTGCTCAACAGCAGGGAAAGGAGGTAAAAAGCGACGTTGGCCGCGATGATCGCCTTCACCAGGGCGTCTCCGTCCTGGTCGCGCGTGGAAGCGACGATTTTGGACCACACGCCTGGGCGCTTGGCACCGCACCAGGCGCAGGAGGATTGTGCGCCGTCGATCAGCCTCCCGCAACGTGGGCAGGATATGGAGCGTTGAGCCATCAGGTGTACCCCTTGGGTGGATTTGCCCCACTGTAACATCTTACCCTGAGAAAACAACAATAACAGGGGAACAACGGTTACAAAGAGAACAACCAGAGCATTTTGCCCTTTCACAGGTCACCTTCATCACTGCGAAGGCATTGCGACTTGCCTTGATCATGATAGATTATAGCTGGCAAGCTTATCGCCCGTAACTATTCGACACACGTAACAGGCTCAAAATCAAGGCTTTGCAGGTGCGACTATGACAGAGACGACCTTTGATGATTTCGGACCCTCTAAAGTGGTACAGCTTTATTCCGCCAAGGAAGGGGTGCGGGCGATTGTGGTGATTGACAACACCGCCCTGGGACCCGCCATCGGGGGGGTGCGCGTGTCGCCGACCGTGACCATGCAGGAGGTCTGCCGCCTGGCCCGCACCATGACCCTGAAGAACTCCATAGCGGGGCTTGCTCACGGCGGGGCCAAGGCCGGAATCGTGGCGCATCCCGACAACCCCAATAAGGAGCGCGTCTTCCGCGTCTTTGCGCGCATGATGCGGGAACTCACCGAGTACATTCCCGGACCCGACATGGGGTGCAACGAGACCTCCATGGCCTGGATCCATGACGAGACCGGCAGGTCGGTGGGACTTCCCGAAGAGCTTGGGGGGTTGCCGCTCGACAAACTGGGAGCGACCGGTTTCGGAGTGGCGGAGTGCGCCGAGGTAGCGGCGTCTTTTGCCGACATCAAGCTAAGCGGTGCGCGGTTCGTCATCGAAGGGTTTGGCAGCGTGGGAAAGGCCGCGGCCCGTTTTCTGGCAGCCAAGGGAGCGGTCCTGGTGGCCGCGTCCGATTCGCGCGGAGCGGTGCACGACCCGTCGGGCATCAACGTGGACGAGTTGATCGAGGTAAAGCAACAGACCGGCAGCGTCATGAATTACGGAAAGGTGGCCTCCATGCCGAGCGCCGAGATATTCGGCGTGCCGTGCGAGATCCTGATCCCTGCGGCGGCACCGGACGTGATCCACGGGGGGAATGCCGGCATCATCAGAACGCGCTTGATCCTGCAGGGCGCCAACATCCCGGCGACCGTGCAGGCCGAGGCGCAACTGCACTCCCGCGGCATCCTGGTGGTCCCCGATTTCATCGCCAACGCCGGAGGCGTCATCATGGCGGCGATGGAGTACGCCGGCAAGAACGAACAAGAGGCCTTTGCCGCCATCACCGAACGGATCAGAAAAAACACCCGGCTGGTACTGGAGAAGGCGGCAAGCGAACAGAGCCTGCCCCGGCTTGCGGCAGACACCCTGGCGCGGGAGCGGGTCACCCGGGCGATGTCCTACAGGGACTTTTAGGGGGATAAAACAGCTGGCAGGTCGTAGTCGCAGGTCGGGTTAGCGCAGCGTAACCCGACACCCTCTACCCGATGCCCTCTACCCGATGCCATCGACTGCATGTCGGGTTACACCCTCCGGGCTAACCCGACCTACTGCTACGGCTCTGCCATAAAGTAACCCCACCGTTCACCCCCCCGGCCGTCACCCGCACTGGATGAACAGCAGGTCGGGGTCCTCCAGGTAACGTAGCACCCTCCCCAGGAAGCGGGCGGCATCGGCGCCGTCGGTGGCCCGGTGGTCAAAGGTGAGCGAGAGCGGCAGGATCTTCCGGATGGCGATCTCGCCGCGGTGCACCCAAGGGCGCTCCACGATGCGCCCGAAACCCATTATCGCGACATCGGGCCAGTTTATGATGGGAGTGGCAAAGGTGCCGCCGAAATGCCCGTAATTGGTTATGGAGAAACTGCTGCCGCGCAGGTCTTCTAGGGATATGGTGCGCTCGCGCGCCTTGCGCCCCAGTTCCTGGATCGCCTCTGCCAGTTCGATGATGCTCTTCTTGTCGACATCCCGTATCACCGGAACCATCAACCCCTCCGGCGTATCGACAGCGATTCCGAAATCGTAATGCTTCTTCAAGACGATGGTCTGGGCGGCATCATCGATGGAGGCGTTCAGCATCGGGTGTTCCCGGAGGGCGTGCTGTGCCGCCTTCATGAAAAAGGGGAGGAAGGTGAGGTGCGTGCCGCGTGCCTCGACCTCGCCCTGCTCGCGACCGCGCAGCTCCCAGATCTCGGTGATGTCGGCCTCCTCCATGCTGGTGACGAAGGCGGTGGTCCGTTGCGAGGCAAGAACATTGCGGGCGATGGTGCGCCGCAATCCGCGCAGCGGCAGCGCCTCCTCCGTTTCCTTGAGCGCCCTTTGAGGTTGCGCCGCGGCTCCCTGCCGCTCCAGATCCTCCGGAGTGATGCAGCCGCGCGGACCGCTGCCCCGGATCTTCGCCAGATCGACCCCCCTCTCCCGCGCCAGTTTCCTGACCAGGGGAGTGGCGAGCCCGGCGAAACCCTCCGGCGGGGCAGAGGGCGCTTGCTCTTCCGCCTCGGGAAGCGAGCCGACGATGCCGACGGAGGGAGGTCGCTGAGGGGTCTGAGGGGTCTGAGGGGGCGGAGGGGGCTGAGGGGGCTGAGGGGGCTGCGGAGTCTGCGCGGGGTGCGGGGTCGGCGCGCCCTCTTCCTGGGTCGTGGTGATGCTGAGCAGCGTCTCGCCGACTTTGACCGTCTCGCCTTCCTGTCTATGAATTCGGCCGACGACACCGGCGCGGGGCGCGGGAACCTCGACCACAGCCTTATCCGTCTCCACCTCCAGCAGGGCCTGGTGCTCGGCGATCCGCTCCCCTTCAGTCACCAGCCATTTGCGCAACTCCACCTCGGCGATCCCTTCCCCCAGATCCGGAAGCTTGAACTCGAAAGGCATGATGTACCCCTTATTTAATACTGCATTACCTCTTCCAGTGCGGCCTGAATCTGCTTCGAGTTCGGCAGGTACTGCTCGATGAGCTTTGCCAGGGGGACCGGCACGTCTGGCGCGGTCACCCTCAAGATCGGCGCCCGCAGATAAAGCATCGCCTCCTCGGCAATCGTTGCCGCGATCTCCGCTCCGAAACCGCAGGTCCTCACCGCTTCGTGGACGATGACTGCGCGGCCGGTCTTCTTCACCGAGCCGATAACCGCCTCAATGTCGAACGGATTCAGCGTGAGCAGATCTATCACCTCGGCGTCAACGTCCCCCAGCGACTTGAGCACCCGCTCCAGCATGCTCCCCCAGGCGATGACGGTCACGGCACTCCCGGCGCGCGCCACCCGCGCCCGGCCGAGCTCCACGACGTACTCCCCCTCCGGCACCTCCTCGCGCAGCATACGGTAGAGCCGGGTGGGCTCCAGGAAAAGCACCGGGTCGGGATCGCGCAGGGCGGCTAGCAGAAGCCCCTTGGCGGTATAGGGACCGGACGGCACCACCACCTTGAGACCGGGGCTGTGGCAAAAGATCGCCTCGGTACTCTCCTCGTGCAGCTCGGGCGCCTTGATCCCGCCGCCATACGGGGTGCGCACCACCATGGGACAGCTGAACCGCCCGCGAGAGCGGGAGCGGATCCGCGCCGCATGCGCGAACAGCTGCTCGAATGCCGAGTAGGTGAAGCCCATGAACTGGATCTCGGGGACGGGCCGCAGCCCGTAGGCCGCCATGCCGATGGCAGCGCCCATGATGGCGGACTCGGAAAGCGGTGTGTCGATCACCCTCTCGGTGCCGAACCGGTCCTGAAGTCCCTCGGTGACCCGGAACACGCCGCCGTCCCGTCCCACGTCCTCTCCCAGGAGCACGACACGGTCGTCTCGTGCCATCTCCTCGCTCAGCGCCTGATTGATCGCCTGCACCATGTTCAATTGCGCCATGTCAGCGTACCTTCCTTTGCTCCGCCTGACGCGGGCTTAAGGTGGCCAGGGTCCCCTCGAACAGCTCGGCCGGGCCCGGCGGCGGCATCGCCTCCATCTCCTGCACTGCGGCGTCGATGATTGCGGTGAGCCGGGCCTTGACCTCGCTCCCCTTCTCCGGACTCCAAAGCCCACGAGAGGCGAGGAAGCGCTCCAGCCTGAGGATCGGGTCCCTGGCGCGCCAGGCCGCCACCTCCTCGGCTGACCGGTAGCGGCCGGCGTCGTCGGCCGTGGTATGGTCGGCCATCCGGTAGGTGAGGCACTCGATGAAGGTGGGACCGCCGCCGCTGCGCGCCTTGTCGAGCGCCTGCCGGGTGGCTCGGTAAACGGCGAAGACATCGTTGCCGTCGACCTGCAGACCCTCGAAACCGTAGGCGATCGCCTTTTGCGCCAGCGAGGCGGAGGCCGTTTGATTTTTAAGGGGAACGGAGATGGCCCACTGGTTGTTCTGGCAGATGAAGACCACCGGGAGCCGGAACACCCCGGCCATGTTGAACCCTTCGTGGAAGTCCCCTTTGGAGGTGGCGCCGTCACCGAAGTAGGTGATCACGGCGATCGGATCGCGCCGGTAGCGGGCGGCCAGGGCGGCACCCACGGCGTGGGGGATCTGGCTTCCGACCGAGACGCAGAAGGGAAAGATGTTGAGTCGCTCCGGCACCTTCTGTGCGCGCTCATCGCCGGTCCAGTACTGCAGGAGCTGCGGGATCGGGTAGCCGAGCAGGAGGTGAACGCCGGTCTCTCGAAAGGAGGGGAAGATCCAGTCGGCCGCGGAGAAGGCAAAGGCGCTTCCGATTTGGGCCGCCTCCTGTCCGGTTATCGGCGGGTAGGTGCCGAGGCGTCCCTCCCTTTGCAGGGCCACGGCGCGCTCATCGAAAATCCGCGCCAGCACCATCGCCTCGTACATGCGCAGCATGTCCGCGTCCGAGAGCTGCGGCATGAGCGCTTGGTCCACATCCCCAAATTCATTAAGAATGCTGAGCCGGCGGACCTCAAAACTGGCAAGTAATTCATCTGACATGGCAAGGCCCTTTCCGAAGGGTTATCGCGATTCCATGAGGAGAGTTTAGACGCACCCTTATCCGATGTCAAAGGAGCAGCTCAAAGCGAATAACCATTCCCCCCGGGAAAGGGGGGCTGGGGGGGGCACTGCCATTAGGTCAAGCTCCTACTGATCGCTTCCCCTCCCTTGATGGGAGGGGGCAGGGGGGAGGGTGAGGCTCATGC
>DNRQ01000172.1 GCA_003499925.1 Geobacter sp. | reverse complement strand
TATACCGCTTCCAGTATTCGAACCAGTCCGGCCTGGACAAGTTTGTCCTCGAAGCACGTTATCCCCAGAGGTCGTTGTTTGGTGCTGCCCGGCTTCGGTATATATTTGCGCCGGACAGGTTGCGGTATGTACGCCATCCTTTGCAGCCTCTCCGTCAGATTCGACAGGTTGGCCTCCAGGTTTTCGGCATACATCTCCTTGGTCACTTCGTCGATGCCGGCGACCGCTTCCTTACGCAATCGCTTAAAGCATCCCCGCAGCAGTTCCTCGTTCATCAGGTGATACAGGCTGGTGAACTTGAAGCCAGGCTCCGTGCGTGCTTTCTCCGCTATGCGAAGCAGTTTCGTTCCCACCGACTCCCCGCTACTGAGAACGGACGGTGTTTCCTCACTTCGCGCTACCATGTGTGGCCCCCTTTCCTCCAGCGGCATTACCCGCCTTCATCGGTACTACGGAGCCATCCGACTCCCTACGCCACATTTGCCATTCTCCCTCTTCGGTTGTCAGGCATACTCCTCTGTCGAGAAGAGGCGCAGGGCCTCCCGGGTTGCCGCATAATCACATTGTCAGGCATGCCATGGTCTTTGACCCCGGGGAAGCGGATGCGTTCTTGCCGTTATCGTTCGCATCCGTGTTGACTTCCGACAATTGAAGATCGTCGTCCTTCCCAGCTGTTGAATTTCGGGGCTCATTCCCTTCAACCTTTCGGCTTACGGCCTACCTGCTTGCTGTCCTACGCTTAAAGCTGGACGTTACCGCCAAGCCTCCAAGGACTCGCTACCCGGTGGTTGGCCAACCTTCCGGGGCGGGAATCTCACCCGCTAGACTATGCGACCTTGCCCGGCCGCACTCAACTTATCAACACCCGGTTCCATCCGGGTTCCATTCTATATATGCTCAACCTTGACGTGGGCCCTCCCGGTATTTCAGGCAAGGGTAGACGTACTCCTTCCCTCCACTCTTCACCTTCCCTTGCCCGAGGCACCCTCGCGGCAGCTTCTCCATCTCGGCAGCGATCTTCTCGATCACTCTGGCGCAGCGATCCCGCTCTGATTCTAATATTCTGAAAACACTCTCGTCCCTGGCTTTAACCCGCATAGCTGTCTCCGCATTTTTGTACCAACGTGCCCCCGCAAAGAGCAGGATTGTTGGACAAGGGCGCTTATGAAGCCTGGGATTTCGCTTAAGTCGCCCCCCTTGACTTACGATTAACTTACGAGTATCCTGCACAACGTAAGGCGACCCCATCCCCACCCCAACCCTCCCCTTGAAGGGGAGGGGGCTTTTGAGGCGGCCTTGGAGGGAGGGGGAGATGCAAGGATGTAAGGGTCATCTAACAGCTACGCCAAGAGAAATCTAAAGAGAGAGAAACCATGACGCCTAAACAGAAGAAGGTTCTTGATTTCATCATGCGGTTCAACGAGCGGCAGGGTTACCAGCCTTCGCAGCAGGAGATCGCGAAGGGGTGCGGTTTCGAGTCGCTGGGAACGGTGCAACATTACCTCCGGCTCCTGGAGCGGGACGGACACCTGTCGCGCCAATGGAATGCCAGAAGGGGGCTTCAGATTGCTACGCCTGAAGTGGTTGGAGCCCCGGCGAACGAACTGCCGTTGGTGGGGATCGTGGCGGCGGGGAAGCCTGTGGAGGCGTTCCAGTTGTCGGACGCCATCGAGGTCCCTTCTTCAATGGCCGGACCTGGCAACGTGGTGTACGAGGTGCGCGGCGATTCGATGGTGGAGATGGGGATCATGGACGGCGACTTCGTTGCGGTGCACCCGCAGGCGGAGGCCGATAACGGCCAGACGGTGATCGCCGAGGTGAACGGCTCCATAACGATCAAGAAGTATCTCAGGAAGGGCGATGTCATCGAACTGCATCCTGCCAATGCTGCAATGTCTCCCATCATCGTCACTGAAGTGGACGATTTCCACATTAGAGGGGTGCTGGTCGGCTCCATGAGGTTCTATCGAAAGTGGACAGGGAAATCCTCCATATAACTGTCCCCGCCTTCCCCATTGCCTTGGCTCGCGTCATCCACTCCAACCTGCGCGGCAGACCGGTGGCGGTGGCTCCGCTCAACTCGGAGCGGGCTCTGCTGCAGTGCGTCTCGGCCGAGGCTGCCTCGGACGGCGTGTATGCCGGAACGTCTATCTATCATGCTCGTAAGTCATGTCCTGCGCTGATCGTGATTGCTCCTGACCCTCATCTGACGGCCAAAGGAAGCTTGGCGCTCATGGAGCTTTCGGGGGAGTTCACGCCGATCGTGGAGCCCGGGGCGGGCAGGGTGTTTCTCGATCTGACAGCGTCGCGCAAGCTTTTCGGTCCTGCTCGGGATGTGGCGGCACGGCTGGAAAGGGCGATCGCGTCGCATCTGGGGCTGGAGGCTATGGCGGGTGCGGGGATCAACAAGCTGGTTTCCCGGGTTGCCGCGGATGTCATGCAGAAGCCGGGTGTCTACGATGTGTTCCACGGCTCGGAGAAAAGCTTTCTGGCTCCTTTCCCGGTTTCGGTTCTCCCCGGCGTCGGGGAGTCGCGCCAGACGCTGCTCTTTCGCGACCTGAACCTGCAACGGGTGGAACAGGTGGCGTCGCTGTCGGTCCCGCAACTCAGGCTCGCTGTCGGCCCCTTTGCTCCGCTTCTGCACGACCGCGCCTGCGGCATCGACCGCTCTCCTGTGCAGCCTCCTCGATTTAGTACGGAGATCGTGGAGGAGGGATTGCTGGACCAGGAAGAAAACGACGACGCTATCCTGCTCTGCGAACTGCTGCGCCTGGTGGAGGGGTGCGGAGTCAGGCTGCGCCGGCTTAAGAAGGGGGCGCGCAAGGTTTCGCTATCGGTGATGTACGCGGACGGCGTGACGCAGCAGGGGAAGAAGTTACTCCCCTCCCCCACTTCGCTGGATCTCCTGCTGCTTCGCGCCGTGGAAGAGCTGTTTTTCACGACCTGCAAGAGGCGGCAGCGGGTGCGGGGGATGAGGCTTAGCTGCGATCAGGTGGCCGAAGAGGCGGGGCAGATGGATCTTTTCGCGCAGGCTGAGGTTAAGGTATCGCAGAAACAGTGTGACCTGCAGGAGACGCTGGACGCCTTGCGGGAGAAGCATGGGAGGAATGTGGTGCGCTGGGGGAAGGGGGTGGCGTCCAGGAAGGAAGAGTTGACGCACAGCGAGCCGATGCCTGAGTGGGACCCGGAAAAGACAAAGTACATGACGTTAACCAAGAGCTAGAGTCGAGTCAAAGGCTCGCACACGGATTGGACGGATTATACGGATAAAAGCAGATCAAGCTGAGAGTTTTACGGACAGAAGCAAATCCCCCCCGACCCCCCTTTTTCAAAGGGGGGAGGTGTTTTTGATTGTCTAAAAAGTGTTTAGACTATCTGCCTTTATCCGTTCAATCCGTCTAATCCGTGTCCGGGTTTTGACTCTGTTTTTGTCTTTAAGAGGTTGTTCCTAGATGTTCGTTCATCTCCATGTACACTCATCGCTTTCCCCTAACTGGGGCATTCACTCGCCGGAGACGCTCTGTGCTCATGCGGTGCAGCTGGGTTACCGCTCCATCGCCCTTACTGACCGCAACGGGCTCTACGCTGTTCCCCGCTTTCTGAGCGCCGCTCGCGACGCCGGCATCATCCCCATTATCGGCACTGAGGCGGTTACGGCGCAAAACCGCGCGGTGCTCCTGGCCCGGGACGAGGAGGGATACGCCAATATCTCCCGGCTGCTCTCGGATCTTCATTGCCGAAAGGGGTTCGACCTTATCCGTGCCTTGACCGAGTACCGCCGCGGCATGGTGGTGCTGAGCGATGACGCCAAGCTCTTAGCGGCGCTCAAGAGGGATTCGGAGGAGGCGCTCTTCGTCGAGCTGTCGCCGGGACACGCGCTGCACCGCTCGCTCGCACTGTCGCGGGACTTGAAGATTCCACCTGTCGCTACTTCACGCGCGCTGCTCCTCGATGGAGGCGCCCTCACCCCGACCCTCTCCCGGGGGGAGAGGGAGGGTAGGCTCTCCAGGGGGGAGAGGGGGTGTACGCACGACTTCCACCTGCACAGGGTGCTGCGGGCAATCCACCTGAACACGAAGCTGTCCAGGCTCCAAGCTGAGGAGACAGCGAAGGATTCGGATATCCTCCATCCGCCTGCCAGGATGGCGGAGTTCTTCCCCCACTGCCCGGAAGCGCTGGACAATACGCTGCGCGTAGCTGAGCTTTGCCGCCACGACTGGGATTTCTCCAGCACGATCTTCCCCGCCTTCCGCGGTCTAGGCAACGATACGGCTTTCGAGGAGTTGCAGCGCCGCTCGCGCCAGGGGGCTATCTGGCGCTACGGAGGAATCGATGAGACGGTAGAGGCGCGCCTTGGCAAGGAGCTCTCCATCATCAGGGACAAGGGGTTTTCCCATTATTTCCTGGTGGTGGAGGAGATCTCGAAACAGTCGCAGCGGACCTGCGGCAGGGGGAGCGCGGCGGCATCGCTGGTCGCCTACTGCCTCGGCATCACGCATGTCGACCCGATCAAGCACAACCTCTTCTTCGAGCGTTTCCTCAACGAGGGGAGGACGGACCCGCCGGATATCGACATGGACTTCCCCTGGGACGAGCGGGACGCCATCCTCGACTTCGCTTTTGCCCGCTACGGCGCGAAGCGTGCAGCCATGGTGTCAAACCACGTCGGCTTCAAGGGAAGATCGGCGCTTCGGGAGGTGGCAAAGGTTTACGGCCTGCCGGATTTCGAGATCAAGGAGATGACGGATCGAATTTCCGGCTTCTGGCATGCGGACCAGACGGTCGCGGCGGTCGCCGGTCATCCGCTTTTCCAGGGCGAAAGGCTGTCACCGGACTGGCTGGAGATCATGGCCACGGCCAAACGGCTTAACGGTCAATTGCGCCACCTCTCTTTACACTGCGGGGGACTCGTGATCGTGCCGGACGAGATACGCAAATACGTCCCGGTGGAACTCTCGCGCAAGGGGCTGCCGCTGATCCAGTGGGAAAAGGACCAGACCGAGGATGCCGGGCTGGTGAAGATCGACATCCTGGGGAACCGCTCGCTGGCGGTGATCCGCGACGCCATGGCGGCGGTCAAGGAACAAGGCGGCCCGGAGATCGACTACGCCTCGTGGCAACCGCTGGAGGATGAGAGGACCTGCAGCCTTCTGCGCCGCGGCCTCACCATCGGATGTTTCTATCTGGAATCCCCGTCCGTGCGCCTTTTGCTGCGAAAGATCTGGAGCCACACGGCACCTCCCGAAACCTTCCAGCTCGACATATTCGAGGTGCTGGTCCAGGCTTCCTCCATCATCAGGCCGGCCGCGAACAGCTTCATCCAGGAGTACCTGGCCAGGCTGCAGGGGAAAACGTGGGCTCACCTCCATCCGCTGCTGGAGAGCGTGCTGGATGAGACGCTGGGGATCGCGATCTATCAGGAGCAGATCACGCAGATAGCGATGGAGCTTGCCGGTTTTTCGGCCAGCGAGGGTGACCAGCTCCGCAAGGTGATCACCAAGAAGCACCGGGAAAAGCGGCTGGCGGACTTCCGGACCAAGTTCTTTTGCGGAGGTGCCGACAAGGGGGTCGCCGAGCCGGTGCTGCAGGCGATCTGGGAGCAGATCCTCTCCTTTGCCGGCTATTCCTTCTGCAAGCCGCATTCGGCAAGCTACGCGCTGTTGAGTGCCAAGGCGGCCTTCATGAAGGCGAACCATCCGGCGCAGTTCATGGCGGCGGTGATCTCCAACCAGGGGGGATACTACTCCGCCTTTGCCTATATCTCGGAGGGGCGCAGGTTAGGCCTTGCCATCCTCCCGCCGGACATTAACGAGAGCGACTACCGCTATATCGGTATCGGGAAGGGTCTGCGGGTGGGGCTGATGCAGATCGACGGGCTGACCCGGGATGGCGCCGACAGACTCCTTAAGGAGCGCAGGGAAAGGGGAAATTTCAGCTCGTTTCAGGATTTTCTGAGAAGGGTAAACGCGCCGCGCTCGGACGCCGAGCGGCTGGTGAAGGCGGGCTGCTTCGACAGCCTGGAGGGGATAGAGAGGCGGCCGACCCTGCTCTGGGAGGTGCTACATTTTCAGCAGCAATCGACGGGGCTTCTTTTCGAACAGAAAACGGAACTGCCGCACCCCCCGGCCTATGACGCGAAAATGGTGCTGCGCCAGGAGGTCGAGAGCCTGGGGTTTCTGGTTTCGCGGCACCCGCTCACCCTTTACAAGGCCGAGTGGCAGCGGCACAGGCCGATAAAGGGGTCGGAGCTGATCAGGCATTCGGGGAAATGGGTGACCATGGTCGGCTGGTGGATTACCACCAAGACGGTGGAGGACAAGCACGGGCGGGCGATGGAGTTCATCTCCTTCGAGGACGTGACGGCGATCTTCGACGCCACCTTCTTTCCGGACGTCTATGCCAGGTTTTGCCGCAAGCTCTCGCAGAGGCGCCCTTATCTGTTGAAGGGGGTGGTCGAGGAGGAGTTCGGGGTGGCCACGCTGCGGGTCAAATGGGTGGGGTTCCTGGACAGCTGAGGATGGGGGCGCATGGA
Source organism: Geobacter sp. (assembly GCA_003499925.1). Lineage (GTDB taxonomy): Bacteria > Desulfobacterota > Desulfuromonadia > Geobacterales > Geobacteraceae > Geomonas. Next base: position 3,424 of record DNRQ01000172.1, on the reverse strand, counting down.
AGCTGATGGCGGCTGCCCCCTCTCCCCGACCCCACTGCCATTAAGTTAAGCTCCTACTGATCGCTCCCCCTCCCTTGATGGGAGGGGGTAGGGGGGAGGGTGAGGCTGGTACGAGCTTTTCACCCTCTCCCCAGCCCTCTCCCATCAAGGGAGAGGGGGCTTGTCAGCATTGAGCTTAACTTAATGGCAGTGCTCCCCGACCCTCCCCCACGAGGGGGAGGGAGGTGTTTGGAGGAAGTTGGAGGAGGTTTGAGGATGCGGTTGTGGTGGGCGCGGCCCACCGGACCTCTTTAGGGGATTGAGCGAAGTCACGCGGCCAGCACTTCTCTCACCTTCTTGAGCAGGGCTTGCGGCGTGGACGGCTTGGCAAGAAAATTCTCCTTCCCGAAGGTGAGCCCCTTATTGTTGACGTCTTCAGGGGTGTAGCCGCTGGTAAAAAGTACCCTGGTCCCGGGATTGATCTTTACCATCTCTGTGAAGGCCGCCCTGCCGTTCATCTTGGGCATGATCACATCCAAAATGACGAGATCGACATCCTCGCGGTTCTCTGAGAATTTCTGCACGGCATCCTGGCCGTCCGTTGCCTCGATCACCTGATAGCCGCTTTGTTCCAACACCTTTATGGTGAGCTTTCTCACCTCGGGGGCATCTTCGGCGACTAATACGGTTTCTGTCCCTTCGTAGCAGGCCGCCGCTGTTTCGACACGGGGAGACGGCACAGCTTTTCTGTCCAGAAGCGGCAAGTAGACGTTGAAGGTCGCTCCCGCACCGGGCTCGCTGTGTATCTCCAGGTACCCGTCATGCTGCTTCACGATGCCGTAGACGATCGCCAGACCCAGGCCGGTCCCCTTCCCCACTTCTTTGGTCGTGAAAAAGGGCTCGAAGATATGGGCCATGGTGGAGTCGTCCATCCCCATGCCGGTGTCGCTCACCGAAAGCACGGCATAGGCTCCTACGGCGCCATAACCATGCGACTTGATGAAGTTCTCGCACATCTGCACCGTACTGGTGCTGATGCTCAGCACCCCGGCGCCGCTCATGGCATCGCGGGCGTTGGTCACCAGGTTCATCAGGACCTGGTCTATCTGACCCGAATCGGCCACCACCCCCAGGCGCTGTTCGCTGAGCGATATTTTCAACTCGATCTCCGCCGATATCAGCCGGCTCAACAGCTTTTTTATGTTGCTGACGATGCTGTTCAGGTCGACCGGCTCGGGATTGTTGACCTGCTTTCTGCTGAAGGCGAGCAGCCCCTGGGTCAGATTGGTGGCACGATCGGCAGCGAAGATGACCTGTTCCAGAAACTTCAGCGCCGGCTCCTCCTCATCCAATTTCATCTGTGCCAGAGTCACGAAACCGATGATGGCGGTGAGGAGGTTGTTGAAGTCGTGGGCCACGCCGCCTGCCAGTTGCCCCACAGCCTCCATTTTCTGCGACTGGCGGATCTGCTCGGCCATGCGTCTCTCGCGCTCTATGTACATGGCGTTGCGGATGCTCATGCCGATTACCGGCGCGATTCCGGTTAGAAGGCTCATATCGCTTTGCATCAGCTGCTTCTTGCTCTTCATGTTGTCTACCGCCAGAACTCCAAGGGATTCCCCTTCACAAACTATGGCGCAACAGATGAAGGACTGTGCATCCATCTTCTCCGACACCGAAATGCTTTGCGGGGAATGAACGTGCGATACCTCGGAAAAATCCTCGACGAATATCGACCTCTGCTCCCGAAACGACACGACAAAGACACCCTTGGATCCGGAATCGGTGAGGTTGAACGAGGTGTTCTTCAGCACCTTCAGCTGGTTTTCGGAATATCCGAATCCGGTGCGGAATATGAGCCTGGACTTCTTCGCGTCAGCCAGAAGAATGACACACCTGTCATAGCCGAGCCTTTTCTCAAGGGCCTTGATGACGTTCTCCAGCACCTCATCGATGTCGCTTTGCTTGCTGATTGCCTGCCCCACTTCGTTGACCATGCGGGCGTTGTTGTAGTTCATCCCGATCTGCCCCAGAAGGTTATCGGTGGATTCCTTCAGGTTGGCAAGCGCGGCGGACATATCCCTTTTTTCCAGGCGCTCCGCCAGGTAGGAACAGCCGAGAAACAGAAATGCCAGGGCAGCCAGTATGTCGGTTGTTTTGGCCCAGCCGCAATACCACCCCGCAGTTGCGCAGACAACCGAAAGGGGCGGGATCAGACCGTTTCGAAGTGCCCTGACGCGGGCATAGGGGGTTCTTTCCCAGGCAATGATATACCGGCAGCAGGGATCCCCCTTGAAAAGGCACTCCGGATGCTCTATCACCGGAATTTCGTAGTTGAAGAGCATCAGGATCGCCTCGAAAAACCCGGTCCGGTTTTCACACTGGTAGGGCTTTTCCTCGACCCCCTCCGCCACCGTCACGGTGATCTCCACCTTGTTGTCGGCTATTTTTCTTGATTTGAAGGTGGTCGATCTGGTGAAGTTCGGAGTGGATTTCCCTATGGCGGTGAACGCGTTGACGGGCCCGATCATCCCGAGCACGTATTTCCCCATGAGACCTATGGACTCGCCTGAGGCGGCGTAGCGCCCCGCCTCTCTCGCGATGTCGGTTCCGACCAGTTTCGTCACCATCTCATGAAAACGGTCGACATGGCGCTGGGTGAACCAGTGCCCCTCGTCGCTGACCTCGTAGGGCATGATCTCCGCGTACAGCAGCAACTCTCTCACATCGACCCGGGGGTACTTCTTTTTGATGAGATTGAGGTAGCTGTTTATTATTCTGCTGTTATAGAGCGGTTGATCGGCTGTCATTGCGGATGAACTCCGGGTAACCAAAGGAAAATAATGTGCGGCGGGTAACGTCTCTGACTTTACGATGCCTTAAGCTCTATCGGATGATGTACCATCCAGCTTGAACTATTATTGCATCAAACTCCCTCCCCCTTGACTCCGGTCCATACACCCATCAAGGGAGGGGTGCGAGCCACCCCTGATGGGCACTGCCGCTAAGTTAAGCCGTAAACCCACGTGAGCGTGTCCCCCCTCCCCTTGCGGGAGGGGGTTAGGGGGCACTGCCATTAAGTTAAGGTCAGTGCTGATTTCCCGCACGCCGCACAAGCCCCCTCTCCCTTGANNGGAGAGGGCTGGGGAGAGGGTGAAAAGCTCGTACGAGCCTCACCCTCCCCCCCACCCCCTCCCATCAAGGGAGGGGGAGCGAGCAGCAGGTAGGAGCTTAACTTAATTGCAGTGGGGTTAGGGGGTGGGGGAAGGTGCCACATTATCTGAAGTTGGCAACTTCACCCACCCCCCTGCCCCCTCCCGTCAAGGGAGGGGGAGACAACAGCAAAACGTTAACTTAATCTGACTAGCGCTGATCTTCCGCTGTTCAGGTCCCTCCCCCTTCAGGGGGGAGGTCAGGAGGGGGATGGGGGTGTTTTTGGCACCGG
>DNRQ01000063.1 GCA_003499925.1 Geobacter sp. | reverse complement strand
TTAACTTAATGGCAGTGCCCCCCCACCCCCTCCCATCAAGGGAGGGGGAGCAGTTGGAGCTTAACTTAATGGCAGTGCCCCAGGAGGGGGAGGACTCGGCGAGTTCTTCGGAGAAGCCGCGATCTTCCCCCCTCCCGACCTCCCCCCTCCGGGGGGAGGAGGGTTGGTAGTAGCTTTGTAAGGTGGCGGGCGAGGGAGAGTATTGAAATGCTGGGATTGGTGCAGAGGGATGGATCGGCCCGATCCCGGCGTCGACGGCAAAATCCCTCTTCACTTCCCGCGGGGGAAATGGTATGTATCAGTTGGGGGTGTCATGGAAACTAAGAACAAATCCATGCTATTTACCGGCTTGGTTGTAGATGTGGAGCAGATGGACGTGCTGATCGGGGACCAGGGGTGGTACACCTACCAGGTGGTGCGCCATCCCGGCGGCGCCGCGGTATTGCCGCTGCACGATGACGGCAGCATCACCTTGATCCGCCAGCTCCGCCCCGCCGTGGGCAACTTGCTGCTGGAAATTCCGGCCGGCCGCCTGGCACTCGGCGAAGAGCCGGAGCTTTGCGCGGCGCGGGAACTCATGGAGGAGACCGGGCTCAAGGCAACCTCGATAGAATCGCTGGGCGTCCTGCATCCTTCCCCCGGCGTCATGGACGAGGTGATCCATCTCTACCTCGCCACGGGACTTTCCCAGGGTGACGCGGCTCCGGAGGCGTACGAGGAGATCTTCTGCGTCCGGATGCATCTGCAACAGGCGCTGGCGATGGCTGCCGACGGCGGCATCACGGACGGAAAAACTATTGCGGCGCTATTGCGCGCCGAGAGGCTGATAAAATGATTCTGGTAGCACGGGTGGACGCGGAACAGGCCGGGATGCGGCTGGATGACGGGGCCAAGGCGATCTTCCCGCAGTTCTCCAAGGGGGAGATCAGAAGGATGATCGACTGGGGCGGCTGCAACATCTCGCAGACCCTGGTGCGTGTCGCCTCCCGGACCCTCAGGGAAGGGGACGAGATCGCCCTGGGGGTAATGGAGGCGGAGCGCTGCATCGAGCTCTTCTTCACCAGGGAAGAGCTCCTCTATGAGGACAAGGATTACATCGCGGTATGCAAGGCGGCAGGGTACAACAGCCAGCGCACCCCTTACCAGTTGAAGGGGACCGTCGAGTACGCGGTGGAGTGCTACATGAAGAGCATCGGGCTGAAGGATCCGGCCCGCGTGGTGCACCGGCTGGACCGCGGCACCAGCGGGGTGATGTTCTTTCCCAAGCACAAGCAGGCGGCGACCCTGATATCGGACCTGCTGAAAAACGGCATGGTGGAGAAGACCTACTGGGCGCTGATCTCCGGTTCGCCCGACGAGTCACAGTGGAAGGTGGACAAGCCGATAGGCAAGGTGAGCAAGTTCAAGTACGGCGTGGCGCTGAACGGCAAACCCGCCCGGACGCTCTTCGCGGTGCTGGGCGAGGGGGGCGGGGTCACGGCGATCGAGGCGAAGCCGCTCACCGGGCGCACCCACCAGATCCGCGTGCACCTCACCCACTCCGGTTTTCCCATCATCGGGGACGAGAGCTACGGCGGCGCGCCGGCGCCCCGCATGATGCTGCATTGCCGCAGCATGCGCTTCACGGCGGCAAAGGGGAAGATCATCGAGGCCGTGGCGCCGACCGATGCGCCCTTCTCGGAGGCGTCACCGGTAAAAGAACAACAATAACCTGAGAAGCTTTTGCCACAAAAAGACACAAAAGGCACAAAAACGATCTAGTCGATGTTGCTGAATTAACCAATCTAGGAGGTAGTGATGAAGAAGAAACTGTTGGCGATCCTTTTCCCGGTAATGTTAACCCTTGTCTGCGTTTTCGGAGTCTGGGCCAATGAGCAGAGCGCCGTGCAGCCATGCTGCGACAAGTCCGTTAAGGTCTCACAACCTGGCGGCTGCGATAACTGTGCAAAGGGTGGAAAAGCGGGAGCAGGGTGCGAGAACTGCGCGAAGAAGCAGGCTGCAGCGGCAACACCGTGCGGCAGCATGGGGTGCGACAACTGCGCAAAGGCACAGCAGACCGAAAAAAAGCAGCAGGCGGTAACCCAGCCCTGCTGCGATAAGTCGAAGCCTCAATGATATATCCGCTATTCTGCAGCGTCACCGATGCAGCGGGAAGTCCGTTTTTACCCGATTAGGCTGATCTTCAGTATCAATGGTTGGCGCAGAAAGTCCCCCTTTGCAAAGGGGGATTCAGGGGATTTGAGCTCTGTCGCAACATGCGCGCTTAGGCAACCTGGCCCAAATCCCCCCCGACCCCCCTTTTTTCAAAGGGGGGAGGTGTTGTCGCTGCAGGTTGGCACTGATCTCTTACACAGATGTGATATTGGTTTCAGATGTGATTGTTGGTTGGTTCAGGCAAGGGGCCATTTGGTCGTGTGGGGATCAAAGGCGGCTTCCGCACCCGGCTCTGCGCCGCCTCTTAAAAGCGCCCTCACGGGCGCTCCGTCTCCGCCCTGGATCTTTAGCGGCAGGCAGATCAACTCGTACTCCCCCGGCGCCACATCGGCCAGGTTCACCCCCTCAAGGATCAGGACGCCATTGTCAAGCAGCACCCGGTGCACCTCGCCGTCTCCCTCCATACTCTCCACCGACAGGTAATCGATCCCGATCAGCTTGACACCCGCCTCCTGAAGGTATCGGGCGCCCTCGACCGAAAGGGCAGCGAAGTCACTCACGAAACCCTCGTGCTTCCAGAGCTTCGAATTGTCCGTCTTCAGCAGGAGCCGCTCGACCCCTTTTATCCGCAACCGCTCCAGTTCCTTGCGCCCTATCTCCTTTACTCCAGGAAGCTCCGCCACCAGCGCCTTGCCGATCAGCAGCCCAAGCGGTAGCTCGTCGACCGATGCGCCGTTGTCGATGAAATGGCGGGGGGCATCCAGATGAGTGCCGCTATGTGTGCAGAGGGAGATCTGGGAGAGGTTGGCAGTGTCGCCGTCGGAGATGCTGCTCCAGGGAGTGATAAGGACCGGAGGGTCCCCGGGATAAACCGGGAGTTCCGCAGACAGCGGCATGGTAATGTCGTGGATTCGCATCGGCACCTCGCGGTTCAGAATTATCCAGCAATCACGAGTTGATTATACCGCAGACAAATCAACCTTAAAAAAAATAGCCACAAAAAAGCACAAAAGACGCAAAAAGAAGCTAACTCCTGAAACTACAACTAGTCAAAGCGTTAAACAGTCGGAAAGCGAATCTACCGGAAAAGCTTTTAGCCACAAAAAAGCACAAAAGACGCAAAAAGAATCAGAGTCTGAGAATCAATCACGACAAGGTCTTGCCAAAGGGGTAAGTAAGACCATCAGACTGGAGCATTGGTTTCTTTTTGTGACTTTTGTGCCTTTTTGTGGCAAAGAATTGTCTTGTTGTTTGCGCCGGCCTTTCTACGCCTGTACCTCGCCCGGCTTATCCCCCTCGGCGATGAGCCGGTGCAGGTCCGCTGTATCGAAAGAATAACGCTCGCCGCAAAATTCGCAGGTCACCTCGGCACCTTTTTGCTCTTCACACAGTGAAACGAGTTCCATTCTCCCCATGGAGAGAAGCACGCGCTCTATCCGCTCTCTGCTGCAGCTGCAGGCGAAGCCAAGCTCCCTCTTCTCCAGGACGTCATAGGGTATCTCGGAGAAAAGCAGTTCCAGGATCTGCTCCGGACTCTTGCCGCTTTGCAGCAGCTCGCTCAGGGGGGGAAGCGTTTCGATGCGGGCCATCAGTTCCTCGACAACTTCGGGATCGACCGGTGGCACGGCCTGAATCAGAAATCCGCCTGCGGCTGAAACGGTGCCGTCCTGCTCCACGAATTCGGCCAGCCCCACCGCTGAAGGGATCTGCTCCGACTCGACCAGGTAGAGCGCCAGATCTGCTGCGATCTCGCTGGAATAGAGCTGCACCGTGCCGCGGTACGGCTCCTTGAGCCCCAGGTCCTTGGCTACGGTCAGGAATCCGGCGCGCCCCAGTGCCTGCGCCACGTCGAGCGCGCCATCGGCACGTCGCAGCTGCACCTGCGGCACGCCGACATACCCGCGGACGCTTCCGTCGCTGTCCGCCTCGATCAGGATCTTTTTCAGCGGACCGTTTCCTTCGAAACGGAGCGCCACCCGCTGCCCGGTTTTGAGCATGGCGCCCATCAGGGCCCCGGCGGTCAATGCACGCCCGAGCGCTGCCGTGGCCGTGGGAAGCGTGCCGTGGCGTTTGCAGACCTCGTCGACCAGGCCGGTCGTGACGCAGACAAGAGCCCTGACGCTCCCGGACTTGGCGATCACCCGTACCAGATAATCCTTCATATCACTACCCCCACCCTGCCGACTATTTCTCCATCCTTCAAACTCAGCTCCTTTAGCGTAATGAAGTCCCAGAGGCTGATCCCCTTGACCCGGTAGGCGAAAAGCTCGGCGAGCCTCGGCACGCGCGTCAGGTCGCAGGCGATCAGGTCCCCAAAGCAACTCAAGAAGGGAATCCGCTGCACCATCTTCTTGGTGAGCCAATCGATATCGATCGGTGCCACCTGCTCCAGCTTCAGGAACACGATCTTCCTGGCCGAGCTGAATTCCATCCCCTGTATGGCGAATCTTGCGGAAAATGTGATGGGGAAGGGGAGGAGCCGCTTCTTGATCTTCCCTCTGATCTCGCCGTAGCCGTCGAAAATGGCGAGCGAGAGCTCGAGGATCTCGTCATCCAGCGCCGAGCTGACGAATTCACGCTGCAGATAGCTCTCCGGAAGGTGAAACTCCCTCCTGGTCAGGAGGTCCTTCAGGCTCTGCTCTTTCACCAGTTCGGCCAAGGCTGGGTCTTTCAGCCTGTCGCGAACCCTGTCGAAAATTCCCATCTCAGTCACTCCATTCGATATTGTTGCAGCTCGTTGATGCTACTTTGTCACATTGCAGCCTCACCCCATCCCCCTCCCGACCTCCCCCTTGAAGGGGGAGAGCCCTTAATTCCCTCCCCTTCAAGGGGAGGGTTAGGGTGGGGATGGGGATAAGATGTTAGTCTGCCAAAGTAGAATTAAGATGGTTCACCCTCCCCCAGCCCCTCCCATAAAGGGAGGGGGGGCTAAGAATGCTCTCCCATCAGCCTTCGCCAAGGCTACGGCTGACAAGTCAAAGGAGGGGGACCAAAACAGGGTGTTGGCTCAGTCATATAATCCCCTCTCCCCTGGTGGGAGAGGGTCAGGGAGAGGGGGGGTCACACCAACCCGGCGCTGAAGTTGAACTCCGAACTCCCCTGGACGCCGAGCGCTTTCCGGTAGGCCTCCAGCGCCCTTTCCCGCTCCTCCGGCATCAGATGCGACAGGTCCATCAGGAACGAGCCGCACCCCATCTGGCGCAAATCGTTGCGGTACTGGGTCAGGGCGAACGGCGTCTGGGCATTCACCACGGTGAGGCGGTCCTTGACCTTGACTCCGTAGACGTCGCCGCGATCGGAGGTGAGCGGCGCCTCCCCCTTGATCTCCTTGATGGCGATTTTCGAAGTGATCACCGGGACCTGTGCATAGAGCAGGGTTCCCCTGGTGATCTTCAGGTCGCTGGACAGGAGCTTCGAAATATTGTCCCGGTCGTCCTCGATGTACAGCGTCGACCGCACGCAGCCAAGCTCCTGCCAGGTAAGAAGCGCCTGGCTGTTCAGCGAAAAAAGCCGGTAGTCGGTAGAGAGCTCGGCGTCGGTCTCCTTGAAGAACTGGAAATGGGACAGGTTGGTGAGCTCGAAACGCTTGAAGCCGGCGCGCATGATGGAGCCGACCGCTTCCCGGTAAAAGGGGATGTCGGCCTCGAAGATGATGAAGGGGAGCTGCCAGATGACGTGATCCCCGCCGTCGCGAAGCTTCCGGGCGAATTGCGCCAGCTGGTGCATGTTTAATTTAGAGACCGGCAGGATGATGGTGTCGACGATGTCGCGGTGCAGCTCGTGCCAATCCTTGATCTGCTCGATCTTGATGGCGAGCTCGTCCTTTCCCTTGCAGGCCGCGTGGCGCCTGGGAACCAGTGCGGCCATTGCGGCATCGCGCCCGAGGCTGCTTCTCTCCTTCAGCGCCCCCACCGACTGCTCCGCCAGCCAGACGTAGAAGTTGCGGCGGATCTCCTTGAGTCTCGGCGGCGGTATCAGCAGCGCCGGGAAGTCGGCTGCGGCAAGCGAAGCGAGAGTGAACTGGGTGTCGCCGCACTTGGAGAACTGAGCCCTCAGCACCCCTTCCATGTCCGTGGAACGGGACGGCTCCAGCGCCCCGAGCCTGAATTCCGTGCTGAACTGCGAGCCGAAAACCTCCGCCTCGATTTTCAGCGATTCATCCGCGTGGGTGAGCTTCAGGTGGCACGGGATGCTGTCACCCTTCACCGCCTCGAGACGCTTGATGCAGGCGTTCTCGCTCATGGTGAAGGCGGTCTCCGAGGAGACCTTGAAAACGGAGTCGCCGAGCTTGAAGGGAAAAGGGGAGGGGGTGGAGACCAGGGTGTTCTCCCTGACGTTCATCACCTTCTTGTTGCCGATGAAGAGATCCTTGATGGTAAAGGCGCGCCCGGCCATATCGGTCTTCGGCTGCACCCTGACCCGGTCGCCGACATGCAGGCGGTCCCGCGTGTCGAAGCTGATCCGGTTGCCGCGGATCTCCCTGATATCTCCCAGGTAGCGACCGGTGGCCCCTTTTATCGAGGGGGTGGAGATGTCGGTCGGCGCCTGCGAGGCGAGGAATCCCTTGGTCGGCACCCTTCCGAAGGAGAGCTTCAGAAGGGCCTTCGCCTCGGCGACCGCCGTCTCGTAGGATCCCTCCGGCGCGTCGAGCACCATCCGGTAGGCGCCGATGACGCTTGCCACGTACTCGGCGGATTTCATCCTCCCCTCGATCTTCAGGGAGGCCACTCCGGCCTTGATCAGTTCCGGGATCATCTCGATGCTGGAGAAATCGTTGGTGGAGAGGTAGTAACCTTCCTTTCCCTTGTGCTTGTACTGGCGCCGGCAGGGCTGCGCGCAGCGCCCGCGGTTGCCGCTGTGGCCGCCCAGGAAGGACGAGAAGTAGCACTGGCCGGAAAACGAGAAGCAGAGCGCGCCGTGGATGAAGCACTCGATCTCGGCTTTGCTGGCCTTCACGATCGAGCTGATCTCGTCTATGTGCAGCTCGCGGGCGAGCACCACGCGCTCGAAACCGAGCTCCTCCAGCTGCCGGACCCCCAGCGAGTTGTGGATGGTCATCTGCGTCGAGGCGTGCAGCGGGATGCCGGGGAAGAACTCGCGGGCCAGGCGCGCCACCGCCATGTCCTGCAGGATGACGCCGTCCACCCGCATCGCCTCCAGGCTTGCCAGGGTATCTATGAGCTGAGGGAGTTCCGACTCCTTGACCAGGGTGTTCAGGGTGACGTAGAGCTTTTTGCCGTTGCTGTGGGCATAGGCGGTCATCCGCTCCATCTGTGAGAGGGTGAAATTCTTCGCCTTGGCGCGTGCCGAGAAATCTCTCAGCCCTGCGTAGACCGCATCGGCGCCTTTTTCCATGGCGGCGAAAAACGCCTCCAGGGAACCTGCGGGAGAGAGCAGTTCAGGCTTCTTCGGGACAATTACTTTATTGTTTATAGGCATCCGCCTAGAGTACCGGAAGGGGGGAAAAGGGTCAAGCGGGATCGTCCCGGAGCGTCAATGCTCATTGCAGAGCTCGAAGATGCTAGAGTCAGAACTTGCACACGGATTTGAGGATTGAACGGATGGCATCAGATCAACCTGAAGCTTCAGGATCAAGCGGCGACTGGAACTGCTATTGGTGACTCTTGCAGGAGAAGCCCGCATGACAGCAATGGCGGCAGGAATGCCGCTCCTGCAGAAGAAAAGCGGCATCCTTTAACGCAGAGACGCGGAGACGCGGAGACGCGGAGGAAATCAAATAGAGAACCATCTCAATAGAAATCCTGACTAGTGCTAATCTGCAGTTTGCATCGATGCCGCGGAAAGTCCACCTTTGAAAAAGGGGGATTCAGGGGGATTTGCCTTTCGGGGCCACCCGCACGCTGTGGCATCTTGGGGTAAATCCCCCCCGACCCCCCTTTTTCAAAGGGGGGAGGTTTTGTGGCTGTAGATTAGCACTACTCAGCATAAATAAAATCCCGAACTGATTGTTTTCCCACAGCGTCCTTACGCCCCGGCGTCTCCGCGTTAGAGCTTTTCACCAATGCATCATGCTTATGCTTTGTACCCTTACTTCCCCTGAATGGGGAGATACTTGTAAACCGTCCTCTTCTTGGACACGTTGGCGAGGGAATAAAGTTCCGACTGCGAGATGGTCCAGAAGCCCTCCTCTTTCTTGAGCTTGATCCCTCTGGTCACGAAGACCGTGCCGGGCAGGCTCCCCTCGAATCCCAGGCGCGCCCGCACCACCGCCGCCCGCTCGCCTTTCAGTGAAACCCGGGCATCCTGCATCTTTTCCCAGCAGCAGGCAGGTCTGCGCGGGGCGGAGGCAAGTTTCTTGGCAAAAAGCTCCCTGCCCTCCTTGCCGTCCGCGGTCTTCTCGAAAAGTTCGTCGTATCTGCCGTCTCGCCACAGGTCCAGGATCTGCTCGAAACCGCGCAGCACCTCCTGCTCGGAGGTGCTGCTGCTTTTGGACTGGGTCGGGCTGGTCCGGCTTCGGGCCTGGGCCGGGAGGACTGATAGGATGATCAGCAAAAGCGCTAACCGCGATATTGGTCGCATGGGGAGCTCCCTTTATGCAATACGGCCAATGATACCGTAAAAGCAGCGGAGCGCCAGGGAGGTTGGCCCATCCCCCTCCCCTTGAGGCGAGGTGCTCTAACGTCCCCTCCCCTTCAAGGGGAGGGACAGGGTGGGGATGGGGATGGGGGTAGTTCCGGCGCAAAAACACCCCCATCCCCCTCCTGACCTCCCCCTTGAAGGGGGAGGAACCTGAACAGCGGAAGATCATCGCTAGTCAGGAAAAGGTATATCACATAGACGACCGGCGCTGAGGGGGGCGCCGAGATTCCCGAGAACGCAGGCAGCATGCAGGAATCCTGTTGAAAGAGTCCAAGGTAGCGGGTATGATGCCCCGGATCGAGAAAAGCTGACACGGAGGCGCATTGCAAAGATATCTGACCGCAGAGGTCCCGGGAACCGGCGGCACCATAAAGGGGAGTCCCGAGGATTTTCTCGTAGAGGAAATTCCAGCTTACCAACCGAGCGGGCAGGGGGAGCATTGCTACGCGCTGATCGAGAAGCGCGGCATCGCGACCCTCGAGGCGTTGCGTCGTCTCTCCAAGGCGCTCGGAGTCCAGGAGCGGGATATAGGCTACGCCGGGATGAAGGACGCGGTAGGCGTGACCAGGCAGACGGTGTCGATTCCGAGGGTCGCTCCCGAAACCGTGCTCTCCCTGCAGATCCCCGGGATAACGGTGCTCTCGGCGCTGCTGCACGGCAACAAGCTGCGGCTTGGGCACCTGAAGGGGAACCGGTTCCGCATCAGGGTGCGCGATGCCGCCCCGGGCGCGGTTGCCCATGCCGAGGCGGCGATCGCCATTCTTGAGAAGCGCGGGGTGCCGAACCGCTTCGGTTCCCAGCGCTACGGGATACAGGGGAATTCCCATGAAATCGGGGCAGCCATGCTGCGCCGCGACTTTAAAGGGGCGGTGGATATTCTGATAGGCGATCCTGCCGCGGTGACAGACGAGCGTTGGCGTCTGGCGATCGAGGCCTACCGGCGTGGCGAACTGGCAGAGAGCCTGGCGCTCTTCCCTGGGCACTTCCGGGTCGAGCGCGAGCTGATCGGGCGGCTGGTACAGCGCCCCGACGCCTCCGAGAAGGCGTTCAATTCCGTGCAGCCGCGCCTGAAGAGGCTGTACCTTTCCGCCTTCCAGTCCTCCCTGTTCGACCAGGTCCTTGAGCAGAGGCTCGACCGTTTGGAGCAGATCACCGAGGGAGACATCGCCTTCAAGCACGAAAACGGCGCCTGCTTCCTGGTGAAGGACGCGGCCGCAGAGGCGGCGCGTGCGGAGGCGTTCGAGATATCCGCCACAGGTCCCATGTTCGGCTGCACCATGATGGAGCCCGAAGCTGCCCAGGGCGAGCTGGAGCGGGGCGTGTTGGCGGCGCAGGGGCTTACGCCCGAGAGCTTCAATCTCCCCGGGGCGCTCCGGATGGAGGGGGAACGGCGCGCCTTGAGGGTGCCGCTGACCGGGGCGAAGGCGCAGGGCGAAGCCGGAGACCTGGTAGTAGATTTCTCCCTGCCGCGCGGCTCCTACGCCACCTGCGTCATGAGCGAGATCATGAAGTAACAGGTAAAGGTAAAGGTAAAGGTAAAGGTAAAGGTAAAGGTAAAGGTAAAGGTAAAGGTAAAGGTAAAGGTAAAGGTAAAACCCAACCGAGCAAATCGTTCCTGATTAGTACCAATCTCCCGCTACCAACAACTCTCCCTCCCCTTCAAGGGGAGGGTCGGGGTGGGGATGGGGTAGAGGATGTCCCCCTTCATCCCTGTAAATGCCCCTGAGTTTTTTACTGACCTTGAATCCAGGTGATCATTTGGCGGTCTTCGCGGGGAAAACATTCAGCGATACGGAACTTCTGAATGGAGCCAGAAAGGGCCTCTACGAGAGGAGCCGCCTGCTATCGCCCGACGCGACACTGTCGGCGATCCAGGACCTGAAGTTTTGGGTCGCAGAGGAACTCAGCTTCGAAGAAGGGGCCTCCGCCTCGTTCGGACGGATCCTTTCCGAGCTCTGGCACTCCGAGTACCTGGACCAACTCCCTCCCCTTTTGAACCGGTTCGAGCGCCTGGTTTGCGCCTATTTCGTGCGTCGCGGCTCCGTGACCGCCTTTCACGGTTTCTGCAATGCCTGGCGTGAGGGTGTGCTCCGGAGGATCCTGCTGTTCGCCGAGGAGGGGCTGGAACTGAACGATCCCGGGCACCCGCCCGTTCCGTACGCGCTCCTGGTCGCGGGGAGCCTCGGCAGACGTGAGCAGACCCTGGAGGACGGGAGCCGCTACTTTCTGGTTTGGCCTGAAGGCGATGAAGGGTATTTCGAGCAATTTGCCTACCGGATCATGGCGATCCTGGAACAATGCAGCCTGGTGGGAGATATCCGGCCCAACACCGTCGGCAGGATCCTCTGGCGCGGTTCCTTGGCCGATTGGGAGGAGTTGGCCGCTGCGCAAGGGGAGGGTGAGGAACTATCAGCCCATCTGGAGCTTCTTTCGGACCTGCGCCATGTCTACGGGGACGAGACCATCGGCAGCAAGGCCACCCAGATGGCGCGCTCCTGCCTTGAGGGCTACCGCAATGATCCGCATATCACCACCCTTGCCGGACGTCAAATCGCAGCGCCGGTAGCACTAGGAATCCTTGGCCGGATACGTGTCGAAAGGACCGGTGAGCATGTCGGCAGCTTTAACCTGGCGCAGTCAGGGCTGACACCGCTGGTCAATGCAGTCCGGTTGCTGGCGATGCAGCACGATCTGAATCCCGGGCCGACCCTGGAGCGCCTGACAGCCCTTAGCACCCTGCGGATACTGGAAGAGCCGTACGTAAAGAGGATAGAGGCGGCTTACCATCTGTTAGCCGGCCTGAAGATCGGCAAGGAAATAGCACTAGAGCAACCGTATATCTGTCCCGCCGGCCTGACGCCAGTCGAACGGCAGAAGCTCAAGGCAGCGCTAGAAACAGTCCGGCACCTGCAGCGCCTAGTCCGGCGGGCAGTGGTGAACCGGTGAGGTGAGCCGGTGAGGTGAACCGGTGAAAGGTGAAAGGTGAAAGGTGAAAGGTGAAAGGTGAAAGGTGAAAGGTGAAAGGTGAAAGGGGGCAGGGGGAGGGTGAACGGTGCCAGCCGAGTCCCCTCGCACTCCGGGAGAGGGACAGGGTGAGGGCGGTGCCACGAAGCATCAATAGAGTTAACGGGGTAGTCGGTTAGCTCCACCTGAGAAGTTTCTCGTTCCCAAGCTCCAGCTTGGGAATGCAATCGCTG
>DNRQ01000091.1:658-46434 GCA_003499925.1 Geobacter sp. | reverse complement strand
ATCTTCTTGCGGATCTTCATGGTCTGCCTCCTTTAGCATGAAAGGACAAACTGCTGTGAACGGTATACATAAGTAGCACAAACCGGATGCGCTGAAAACAGTAAGATGGGTGTTAGCACCCTAAAGGAGTATTGAGCCGGAGATAAAACAAGATGGTGCGCGAAGGGGCAGGGTAGGGGGCGAATGACTGCTCGCCCCCTACGGGTGAAGTGCAAAGAAGCTCTGTAGGGGCGAATAATCATTCGCCCCAGCGCTGGTTGTTGGTTTAACGCGTGGTGTAAGGAATAGCCAGCGCCGTCACCGGCAAGCCGCCCGGCACCGGTAACGGCAGCGTTCCTGCGGATAAATGCGGTGATCAGGAATGTTCAGTAGTGTGAGCCGAGATCTTGGACTTCTTGCTGGATCCGCTCTGGCGCGAGGAGGATCTCGTGAGATTTTTTACCGCGTGCGTCATGCCCCGCACATCCGCTTCGAACTCGCTGTAGGCGGTTGCGATATCCTTTTTCGCCGATTTTACCAGCGCCTCGAGTTTTCTTTCCGCCTTTTCCAGCTCTTTTTTGTACTCCTCCAGCTGGTCATCCATATTCATCAGCATATTTTCCAGGATCCAGTGCTTGCGTGCCGGAGTCAGAGAGTAATCATTGATAATGGCACTGATGTCATCCTCAATGTCAGGTATCTGGACCTCCGTATTGTTCCGTTTCGCAACCGCCTGCTTTACCCTTCTAAACAGTAGAATTTTTGCCATTGCCGACTCCTGTCCTATTGTTTCAGCCAGTCGATGCGAACCTGGCCGGATGAAAAATTACTCTGTGGCGAGATCTCCCTGCCACGCCATATGGCGAAAGTGTCCACATCATATTTTATTTCACACCACCTTGTAAATACCTAAAATAGAGAGGAAATGTCTCCGGGCAAAAAAAGAGGGCGCCGTTCCCGAGGCCCCTCCTTGTCGTGATATGCCACAATTCGATGACAAAACAAGGCGACCCATAAGGGCGCCTTCTCTCTTCTGTGCGCCTCTAAGCCAGGTTAAAAGGGACCCAGTAGCCTATCAGCGTTCCTCTGGCAGACTGTAGATATCCCGGACATTGTCGGCGAACTTTACACCGGACTTCTCTTGCCTGCCGAAAAATGAAGGTCCACCTTCCTTCTCCTTGTCAGGAAGGCGACTTTTTTCTCTCTGCAATACATTTATAAACCCTCAAGTCCCGCGCCACCTGCCCCATCCATCCTTGTTCCGAGTCCCGGCTCCGGGTGATTGAATCCGGGGGTTGTCATCTCAAAAAGAAATGTTATAAGTTTGTAATGTTTTTTTCGGCTGATGCCTCTGCGGTATCTACCGGTAGGGCCCGTGCTTGTCAGGTAGCTCGATCGCAGTGCCGCTTTCGCAAAGGGAACTGGCTCATGTTGGCGGCCGACATCAAACCTTCGGGAGACTGTAGTTGTGGAACTTTCCCCTGCATGGTTCGCTTTACATGTGAAGTCTCGCCATGAATTTCTGGTGCAAAAACATCTGGCAAAAAACGGGATGGAGGTTTACCTTCCCGCGGTAAATAAGGTAAGCCAATGGAAGGATAGGAGAAAACGGATAGATTTTCCTCTCTTTCCCGGATACCTTTTCGCGAGAGTGCTTCCTGTCTCGGATCACCTCATGGGGTTAGTGAAGACAGCGGGGGTAATAAGGATTCTTTCTACGGTCCCTGGTCATCCCACCCCGGTTCCAGATGCGGAGATATCTGCACTAAAGACATTGTTGACGAGCGATAAGGAGCTGGATGTTCATCCTGAACTTCAGCCGGGGAAAATGGTCAGGATAAATAAAGGTGTCTTTGAAAGTGTGGAAGGTGTTATCTCGAAAAAAGGTGATCAGTTCCTTCTTCACGTCAATATTGAAATGCTGGGAAGATGCGTTACAGTGAAGATGTTTGCAGAAGATGTTGAACTTATTTAATGGCAAGTTATTGATTTATTTATGACAGTAAGAAGTAACTGATGTTGTAAAGCAAAAATATCAGTACTTCTGGGCTGGCTTCCCGGAATGTAACCGAATGGGCGAAGCTATCACCATACATCAGCATGATCTTTGTGCATGGGCAATTCCTCCATTAGATTTATCCCCAGTTGCAAATCGATCCGCCTCCTGACCCATCAATACAGACGGCAATAAGGTTCACGACCCCTTCGTTCCTTTATTAAGGCCGATATCCCTGAACCTGCGGCAGCCTGGAAAAAAGCATGACCGATGTCGACAGGAGGAAATGATTTCCCTTTAATGCCCTGTGAGGTTCGTGCACCGCTTGGAAACGGCAGATCGGCAAGTGGATCGGAGGCAAGCCTGCTGCAACTCTGGTTATGAAAAGGAGTAAAAAATGGATCCCTTAAACGTGGAAAACATAGTTGAAGGTTTGGAGCCGATCGCCTTCTTGATCAGGGCGGACTATGACGCTGACGGGTTGAATTTTTTCACTCCCGATAGCTTCTCGCAGCAGGTGGCTTACATGCGGCACCCGAAGGATTTGGTCATTTCCCCTCATGTGCACAACTTGGTAACGAGACAGGTGTTGTTCACCCAGGAAGTGCTTTTAGTGAGGAAAGGGAGCGTCGAGATCAATCTTTATAGCAGCAAAAGGCGCTTTCTGACCTCGCGGGTCCTGGGAGCGGGTGATCTCATCCTGTTGTGTGGGGGAGGACATTCCTTGAAGATGCTGGAGGAGACCTCCATGATCGAGATCAAACAGGGTCCCTACGCCGGGGAAAACGATAAGACCAGGTTCGTACCGGAGGGAGAAAATTCATGATCCCAGTAAATGAACCTCTGCTTGCCGGCAACGAAAAGAAGTATCTGAATGAGTGTATCGACACCGGCTGGATATCTTCAGAAGGACCCTTTATCCGGAAATTGGAAGAAGGAGTAGCGCAGCTTGCGGAGCGAAAGCATGGCATAGCTGTGTGCAATGGAACAGTGGCGCTGGAAGCAGCCATCGCAGCTTTGGAACTGATGCCTGGCGATGAGATTATCTTGCCGGCTTTTACCATCATCTCCTGCGCAGCTGCGATTGTCAGAAACGGTTGTGTGCCTGTCCTTGTTGATAGCGATCCAGTGACCTGGAATATGGATGTGTCCTGCCTGGAGTCGAAGATCTCTGCACGGACCCGTGCCATCATGGTGGTGCACATTTATGGTCTGCCGGTTGACATGGATCCCGTACTTACTATCGCTCACCGATATGGCTTGAAGGTTATCGAAGACGCGGCCGAAATGCATGGCCAGACCTACAACGGCAAGCCCTGCGGCAGTTTCGGCGACATCAGCACCTTCAGCTTTTATTCCAATAAGCACATCACCACTGGAGAAGGCGGGATGATATTGACGAACGATGACGCTCTGGCGCAACGTTGCCGCTCGCTTCGCAATCTCTGCTTCATGACAAAAAAACGCTTTGTTCACGAGGAACTTGGCTACAACTTCCGTATGACCAACATGCAGGCGGCAGTAGGCGTCGCTCAGTTGGAACGACTTCCCGAGTTCGTGATCCGCAAACGCAGGATGGGGCAACTATATTCGGAACTGCTGGCGGGGGTTGCGGGATTGCAACTCCCGGTTGCCCGTACTACCTATGCCGAGAGCAATTATTGGGTCTATGGAGTAGCCCTCAATGACGAAGTCTCCTTTGACGCCGAGGAGGCGATGCGGCAACTTGCCGAACTGAACATAGGAAGCCGGCCCTTTTTCTGGCCCATGCATGAACAGCCCGTGTTCGCACAGATGGGGCTGTTTGGCGGGGAGCGCCACCCGGTCGCAGAAAGGCTCGCCAGGCGCGGATTCTATATCCCGAGCGGCATGGCCCTGAGCGACGATCAGATGAAAGAAGTCGTGGCCGCCGTCAGAAGGGTGATGGCTTCCAGCCCGGTCCATCGCGATCTCTTTGGTTGAGCCCTAAGTCCCTGCGCCGCTGCCAGGTAACGCAGCAAAAAACGGAACGATATGAACCCTGTCCCAGTGCTCATGTATCACCATATCAATCCCCGTAAAGGGGACATGCTGACGGTGACGCCTGAGGTCTTCGAAGGCCAGATGGCATATCTTGCTAAGGCTGGTTACCGGGCCTTATCGCTTGATCAGTTGTTCGCTTTCATAAATGGGACTCTACATGTAAAGCAAAAGGCGGTTGTCATCACCTTCGATGATGGCTGGATCGACAATTTTATCTATGCATTCCCTATATTGAATAGATACCACCTGCATGCCACTGTTTTCCTCATCACTGACTGGACCATAAAGTCTTCTGCCAAATGGGAGGGGATTCCCAGTTCCATACCCTCTCACGAGCAGTCCAAGACTTTGGTACAAACAGGGCAGGAGCATCGGGTAGTACTGCCCTGGGAGCATGTCCGGAACATGGCTGATAGTTGTCTGATCGACTTCTATTCACACACAAAGAGCCACTTGTCCTGTGACGAGCTCTCCGATACCCAGCTGCTAGAAGAGCTGGGAGAGTCAAAAAAGGTCATCGAAGGACGGTTGGCCAGGCCCTGTCCTTACCTTTGCTGGCCTTACGGATTGTACAGCGAAAGGACCGTATCTATTGCCAAGGAAACTGGCTATAAGGCGCTTTTCACCATAAATCGTGGCGTGGCTAAGGCCGGGTCCGACTGCACGGCGATCAAAAGAATCTTGATCCGGGATGATGTCTCATGGTTCAAAAAAAGGATGCAGATATGCACCAACCCAGTCCTTTCCTATTGGTACCTAGCAATGAACAGTCACGGTTGCAAGTGAACGTGAAAGAGATGAAACCACTTTTGGTTGCCGGCAACGATACTTCTGGCCACATATATGTCTTGGGACGCCGTCTGTACGAAGACATTCAACTACTGCTATGAAAGGAGCTTGCTTAGAGGTCTACAAAGGAATAACTGAAATCGAGCAGAGAATGTCCCTCTCCGAGTGGGAGTGCGCATTCGATCAATCGGACGATGCGACAGTTTATAACCACCCTCACTTCGTTCTGAACTGGTTCAGGACCTTGAGTCGCCTGCGGGGTACTGTACCGATACTGATCAAGGGCAGCGTCAACAATCGGACTGTTATACTTCCGCTGGAACTCTATAAAGTGTCGCGTTACTTCTACCAATTCAAGGTCCTCTCAGGTATCGGCGGGCCCTACAATGTTGACTTTCAGGACCCCCTGGTGTCCGGGCAAGGCATATCGTCGGACGAGAAGAAAATTTTCTGGAAAGAGCTGCTTCCTTTCATACGCTCCAAAATCCCCGAATGCGACCAGTTCGTCATTCCCAGACTCAGAGACGCTACGGCTGCAGAACTGGGTCACTGCGAGCAGTCTACAGTTTCACCTTACATAGATCTGAAAGGGTATGGGACTCTGGATGAGGTGCTATCCAGGTGCAAAGCAAGCCACCGCGGCGATGTAAGAAGACAAATCAGAAAACTGGAAGAAGTGGGCGCTGTTACCATGCGCATTTTTCGCAGTGACGAGAAGGAGGCGGCAAAGGATGAGCTCTCCAGATTCTTCAAAGCATATGAATGCCAATGGCTGCAAAAAGGATCTCCGATATCTGAGATCGATCAAGCTCAAAGCCTGCTTAGCCATCTCATTGATGACATGTCAGATACAGGAATGATCCATTTTTCTGCCTTAAAATGCGGTGCTGCTTCTATTCACTGGCATTACGGGTTCTTGCACAATAGCAGATTCCACTGGTACAAACCTGGTTATGATGTCTCCTGGAGTAAATATTCCCCGGGAAAGGTGCATGTGGCCTACCTGATCGAGGAATGCATAAGAAACGGAACCAGGTATTTTGATTTCCTCTATGGTGACGAATCGTATAAGTACAGTTGGGCCCCAACTGATGCGAAACTGTATTCCTTGAGCAAATGGAACGGGCTGCGCCCAATGCGGTATTTTCTGGAGGAGTTGGTCAAGCCTGCCTATCGTAACATTAAAAATTCGCGTAACGTTTCGCAGTAAAGGGTAATGTAGATCCAAGTTCCTCAGAGTAAATTCTGTAGCACTGCCGCAACCTGCATATGCAAAGCGAGCGTGTCGGGATGTCAATTGAAAACCCTGAAGACGCACATGCAGCTAAAGAATCCCCGGAAACCATCATTCATAAAGCGTTTAGTTCCGCTAAATGGTCTGCCCTCATAGAGATCGTGTCAAAGACTTTTCAGCCTTTGGTTCTTGTCATATTGGCGCGCATGCTCTCTCCGGATGTTTTTGGCGTCGTCGCTATTGCATCTATCGCCATCAGCTTCTCGCAGGTGCTTTGGGATGCCGGTTTAAGCAAAGCCCTGATTCAGACTAAGGCTGACGTCGATGAAGCGGCTAACGTCGTTTTTTGGACCAACGTCCTCTTAGGCATTTTCGTCTATCTCGGTCTTTTCCTCTCAGCACCGATAATCGCCCGGTTTTTTAACAGCACCGCCTCAGGTCCGGTTCTTAGAGTCCTTGGGTTGCAAATAATCATCGGCTCTTTCTGTTCCGTTCAGCAGGCATTGTTCGTAAGGGGCTTTTCCTTTCACGGGTTGTTCTGGATAAAGCTGCTCACGTCACTTACCCCAGGATTACTCTCTATCCCAATGGCACTGTACGGCTACGGTGTCTGGGCTTTGGTCGCAGGTTCTCTGGTCGGACAGTTTCTGAATCTGCTTCTCTTGTGGTTCATGAGTCCATGGCGCCCAAGACTTCACTATGACGTCATCGTTGCAAGAGGTATCCTCGGATTCGGTTTCTGGGTCCTTGCCGAAACGCTCGGCGACTGGCTTCTTGTCTGGAGCGATGGAATGATAATCGGCCGGTACTTGGGTGTTTACGACCTCGGTGTCTATAGGACCGGGATGAACGTAATCAGCACTATTTTCGGTGTGCTGCTCAGTCCAGTTTTGCACATTCTTTTCCCGAGCTTCTCGCGCCTCCAGCATGACCTTCCCGCCCTCACTCGCAGCTTTCATAAAATAGTTGGCATTATCGTGACTCTGGCACTTCCCGTGGGGGTAGGTTTTTTATTGCTGGGAGACGAAATGGTCGACGTAGTATTCGGCAGCAAGTGGGCGGGGCTTGGTTTTGTCATCAGCATTCTGGGACTGAAAGAGGGCTTGCTATGGTCGGTCGGGATCAATTGTGAAACATTTAGAGCCGTAGGTCGTCCTGATCTGGCGACTAAGACGACCTTCGTGCAGGTGATGTATTTTCTGCCCGCTTACTACATTGCAGCGCAGTCGGGTATGACCACGTTCCTTTACGTAAGACTGACTCTTGCCCTTACTTCTATTCCTATTCAAATATATTTGTGCAGGCGGATCCTCG
The DNA here is from genome assembly GCA_003499925.1 of Geobacter sp. GTDB lineage: Bacteria > Desulfobacterota > Desulfuromonadia > Geobacterales > Geobacteraceae > Geomonas. The sequence goes on along the minus strand of DNRQ01000091.1, from coordinate 39,100 downwards.
GGGTTTCCTACGATTACTTATGGAAGGATGGTAAAACTGCTTTCCTGGCGGCAATGACCATGGGGGTCTATCTGCAATCCATCAAGTGGTCCGTCGGCTACTTTATGATCGGGATGCCGCACGTCTGGTTGCTGGCTCTCTATGTACTATCCGGAATGACCGTCTACTCAGCTATGTTATTGGTATTGGATAGACCGTTTGTCGCTGAGGTGTCACGACTGACAAGGCGTGTCGTATTCAAGTGAACCTTGTTGCTTCCATTTATTGCTTTGTGACTGCTATCCCAAAATATAAGGCATTGTGCAACTATGCCATCTCCTGTTTACACAGCGGATTTCAGGGAGGTGAAGAGTAGGTCGTCGGTTGTTGCCTTTCTTCTGGGGATGGGAATGGTCGCGTTGACCATCGTTGTCGGTCGTGCGCATGCCCTGTACCTTCTCTTTATCGTTTCTTCCTTTGCTATCACCTATTTTTGGAGGAGCGCGCCGCGTCCTTGGATCTGTCTGGTCTCTATAGTTGCGGCAACTCCTATACCTCTGTTCAGGCAACAGGTCGCCTGCAATCTGCTATTTGCTTTTGCTCTAGCCGTTTTCAATGCCAATTTTCTCTTCAAGCTTCCCAAATGGACCTATGTGCCTGCTGCCATGGCGTTGATGGGCGTCCTTACCAGTTCCTTCAATTGGTTGTCCGAATCGGTTATAGGAAGCATATTGCGGCAAGGTGCATTCGTCTACAATTTCCTCGTCTCGCTCTTCATATTTTTACCATTGATATATTTCCGAATGAGGGAAAGTAGAGATCATGAAGCGAACCTGCGGGGTCTGTTATTTTGCCTCATCCTTCCATCGACAGCGATACTGCTTACAACAAAATTGGTGGGAATAGAAACGAACGTGTACGAAAACTCGCTGCACGTTGGGAGTCTTGCCGAGGGTTACCTCGATTACCTACTTGGCAGGGTGGTAGTCAATTTCCATAGGACAGAAGTCGGCTTCATACTGGCAGCCCTGATCTGTGCTTCAACTGCGATAGCAGTCTCGCGGGTGAGGCTCCAATACAGGCTGGTAGCGGCAGCGTGTTCAGTGTCGAACATAATACTGCTTCTTTCCACCGGCAGTTTCGGGAGCGGTTCTGCATGCCTTGTCGGTTTGGCCGCCATCTTCTACGCCCAGTTCCGGGTGCTTAATCCGGCCAGGTGCCTCGCGTCAATGGCGGTTCTTGGCTGCAGCATCTTGCTGATCTACAGTCTGTTCCCTTCCAGCGGGAAAAAGTATCTGGAAAAACGCTACCAGGTGCGTGTGACTAACAGGGACCAGGACAGAGTAGTACTCTGGACCCGGGCAATGGGTTACATCTTGGAAAACCCTGAGGGGGTAGGGCTGACTTTTACGGTCGGCGACAAAGTGAAAACCAATCCCCATAACGATTATTTGTTGTATACCGTGAGTTATGGCTTCTTGGGGGGCTTGGCGTATCTCTATCTCGTCACCGTGTTGCTGCTTTATTTTATTCAAGTGCGAAACCGAAAGATAGAAGATCACTCTGCCTTTGCTATACACCTTGCAGGTCTCGGAGTTGTTGTTGCGCTTGCACTCAATTCAATGACGGACCATCTGACGAATAATCGATGGTATTTTAACGTTATTTGGTCAATCGTCTGGTATAGCTACTTTTGCAGTCAAGCCGCCCATCGGCAGCCTGTGTCATTGGAAGCAGACGGTGAAGCTGCAAAGGTAGAAAGAATGGCATCCCATGGAGAATCGATAGCCGTTATCGCCTAAATGATAGAGGTAATCCATGAACTATGGTCCGCTTATTTCAGTGGTTATTCCCGCTTTTAATCGCCAAGACACTATCTCGTATTGCCTAGACTCCGTTTTATCCCAGACCTATCAGAATCTGGAAGTAATTGTCGTGGATGATTGCTCCTCGGACGGCACGGTGTCTTTCGTCAACGGTCACCCCGATGGGCGGGTTCGCTGCATTGTACTTGAGAAAAAATCAGGTGCGCAAGGGGCGCGTAACAGGGGTATTCGTGAAGCGAAATCGGATTGGATAGCTTTTCACGATTCCGATGATGAATGGTTGCCCGATAAGCTGGAAAAGCAGGCCCGTGTTCTGGCTAATGCGGATTATGATCCCTGGAATTTCTTGTACAGCAACGCGTATTGCCTGGATAAGGCACGAGGTGACAAACGTGTCATAACATTACCTGTTGTCGAAGGTGAAAATCAGTACTCCACACTGCTTCGGGCGCCAGCCCCGCTCTTTCCTACCATGCTAGCCTCAAAAAAGGCCTTGGAGAAGATCGGATACCTTGATGAACAAGTGCCGTCGTTCCAGGAATGGGACACCTCGATACGGCTTGCGAAGTACTGCAGAGTTCGTCATCAGAAAGAGCCGTTGATGATTTATCACATCGGAAGCGGTGATTCGATTTCAGGCAACAGGGCTAAGAAAGTCGAGGGATGGCACTACATCATAACCAAATACGAAAACGACACCAAGAGTTTGTGCGGTGAAAAGGCATGGCTCAACCTCAATCTAAAACTCCTGGAAATGTGTCTGGAATTAGGCCTGAAGGAATATTTTGACCGTTACCAAAGCAATGTAGACGCGCCAAGCGGATATCCGCTTAGGCTGCGTTATCTAATGCTCTGCAGAAAATGCAGGGTGAGGCCTGAAAACATGGCGTATCGGTTAGGGCGGAAGATTTTTTGGTTTTTAGATTTTTCGGAACAATAACGTGGAACGGCCAATAGGGGGGAATATGAACCACTTCAAGACTTTCCCACAGCATCACACGGTGATGTCGACCGTTTATCGCACATTCACCTGCTCTTTGTTACTGGTTCTCCTATCCGCCTTGCCCGGGTGGGCAACCACGTACTATGTCAAAAATGGCGGCAATGACAGTTATGATGGCCTTACCGATTCGACTGCGTGGGCAACGATAGCAAAGGTCAAGGCCGCCTCCAAAAGCGGCGATACGGTGCTGTTCCGTTCACAGGACACCTGGTCAAGTTCGTACTTGCCGGTGCTATCGGCGACGGCCGGTGTGGTCTACGACGGTGCAAGTTACGGCAGTGGCACAAGGGCTAAATTAAGGGCCACCGGGGGATACCTGAGCGGTCCTGTTGATGCCGTGGTCAATCTATTCGCAAGCAACGTCCTCTTTACCGGGTTTGAAGTCGACGGCAACGCTCAGGTCACCGGCGGTATCTACGCAGGCATGCACGCTCCATCCAGTGTATCTAACATCACCATTGACAACTGTGTGGTTCATGACAACGGAGGTCCCGAAAGTAGCCCTACCAAATATTACTATGGCATACATGTTGGCTCCGCCATGTCCGTCACTGTGGATGCACCCATGGTCGTGAGCAACGTGAAAGTGATTAATACAACTGTGTATAACACCGGTCACGAAGGCATAGCCGTCTACCCGACATGGCTCTACCCTTATAACAGGGTGAATGGCCTGCTGATAAGAAACTGCGTAATACACGATACGGCTCACTGGGGCGGCAACGCTTGGGGGGATGGGATCTATTTCGTGAATGATTCGGACAACGTCACTATTGAGTTTAATTCCATCTACGACTGTTTTCGTGGCCTTAATCTCGGTACATCAACGACATATACGGGCTCACCAAACAACGCAACCATTAGATATAACATCATACGTAACAGCACATTTGCAGGTATCGTAATAAATCCATCTTCAGGTATCTCAGGCGACGCAAGTTTTTATGGAAATATACTTTACAACAATGGCAAATATTGGTCCGGTAATTACTCTTCTGAGATAGATATCGCAGGCAGGAACAATTATAACTCCAGCGTATTCAACTTTTATAACAATACGATTTATTCCACTGCAAGTACTGCATCAGACAAACGGAACGTATCGATCTCACTGTTCGAGCGCTTAGCTGGTACTCCGACAATAAACTTCAGAAACAACATTGTCTACAGCGGCAGCTATACGCCTATCCGAGATCCCTTTAACTTGCTTAAGCACTCAAACAATTTGATCTATCGCTCCTCCAGCGCCTTGGATGAGCATGTCAATAGTGGAACCAGCTACAACAGGGCCGGTGTCCTGATCTGGGAACCGACTGCCAGGAACACAGACCCGAAATTTGTCGGCGGCATTCTCCCCACCGGGTTCAGGGGCACTTATGGCCGTGACCTCCAACCCAACTCGGATTACTTTGCCATCACCACTGGAGATGCCGTCGGCGGCGGCACTTCCCTTGCCAGTCCGTACGACAGTAGTATTAACGGAGCGGGATTGGCGGTTCCCATTACCAGGCCAATGGGAGGGGCCTATGATATCGGAGCGTACCAACACATTCCGCCTCCGCCGAGTTTGCAGCCATAGTTAATCCGAGTGCCCTCCCAAAGAGCCACAGGAACAAGGATGAGGAAATGGATAATCGAAAATGCAAGGGAGTCATCAACTTTTTTGTGAATTACACTTCCATATTTTCGCTGACGCCGTGGCGAAATTCCATCCGGCTTCTCCACGAGGCAGGCTACACGGTAAGGGTTTACCAATTCGCAGATGAAAGAATAGGGACGCATCCCACAGCCTTGGAAGATGCCTATACCTTGGTCGAAATCCATTACCCGATCATAGCCAAGTATGCTCTGTTCATAATAAAGACCTTTTTCAGGTCTCTTAGACACGTTGGGTTAAGGCGTCTTAGCAGTATTGGGGATGGGATCGATTTTCTGCTGCGCAATTACTATTACATCGCCGCTTGTCTTTTAAAGAACGCAAGTGGAGAAAACGAAGTCTTCATTGGAGGCGACCCCGGATCGTTGGTCGCAGCTCATTACCTGGCGACCAAAAAAAGAGGGACTCTGGTTTACTGGTCGCTGGAGCTCTACATTGAAAAGAATTTGGACCACTTCGGAGCCAGATTGCTTAAAAAGGCCGAGAGAAGGTGTAACCGGGATGCGCTTTGTACCGTCGATTTCGGTGAAATAAGGTGCCAGATATTACGTGAAGAGAACCACCTCGACCCAGCCACGATGATATCCATCCCTAACTCGCAAGTCGGACCCGGCAAAATAGCCAGGAACCATTTTTTCAACGACATATTCAATATCCCGAAAGATAAGGTTCTCGTATTGCACGCCGGAGGGTTGTTCGGGCCGTGGTACCACATGGAGGATATTTTTAGCTCGATTGCGGAGTGGCCGGAAAATTACATCCTGATCATCCATACCCACAAGCGCCCCTACCCGTTGTGCGGTTTTTCCATTCCCGATGAATACTTGAACCGGAAGGTTTTTCTGAGTGAGGAACCAGTCGCCTTTGATCAACTGGACACTCTTTATTCATCTTGCGACATCGGGATAATTCTTCAGGGACCCATAGATAGAGGTGTCAAAGACAACCTGTACTACAGTGATCTGTCCATTGGAAAAATGTTTCATCATTTAAAGGTAGGAGTTCCCATCATAATCAGGGATTTGCCGGGATTTCAGGAACTCATTGCCGGAACCCGGGCCGGCGTCTGTGTAGAAGGCGCTTCGGATATCCTGCCGGCTATACGGAAGATTTTGGAACATCACGAAGGGTACAAAATCAACGCACTGAAGCTGCACGAGGAATTTCGCTTTGAATTGCATCATAACAAACTGCTGGAGAGGCTTGATTCACTTTCCACGGAGAAGCAAACTGTCATGGAACGGCACGGACTGCCGATAGAGCCGAAGGCTGAGGAGCCAACTGACGCTGCCAGTATAGCCGATGCAGCACCTGCCAGTGCTCCTGCTCCTGATGACGGGGCCGGACAGGGCAGGCGCGGAGTTTTGGAATAAAGAAAGGGCGGGCCAGGGGAGCGGCACGCCGACGTTTCGTTCTGCCGTTAAGCGGGTTCTGGACGTCAAGCACGACCTCGTGTTTCGCTCCCTGGTCGCGCCCGTGCCACAGGGGGGCTCACTGCTGGAGATCGGCTGTGCACCGGGGTGGATCCTGGTGCGGATCGGGCGCATACGTTCCGACCTCAAACTTTACGGCATCGACTACGCACCGCGCGGAGTAGAGGAAGCCCGTTCATATCTGGCCAACGCAGGTATTCACGCCGAGATAGCTCTCGGGGATTGCGGGAGTACCAAAGGGAACAGGGCTTTGACGCCGTGGTGTCAGCCGGCCTGATTGAGCACTATGATTGCTGCCCAGGATATAAAATGACCGTAGTGGACGCATTGAGAGTCCTAGTCGTTACCAACATCTATCCGACAGCCGACAGACCTCTTGTGAGCCCTTTCGTCAAGGAGCAGGTTGAGTCGTTGCGTGAATACTGCCCCGATCTGGCGGTGGATGTTCGAGTAATTGAGGGTGAAAGGCCAAGATGGGAGTATTTGCGGGAGATGCTACTCTTGCCTGCAGTCGTGAAGAAAGGGAGATATGACCTTGTTCATGCCCATTTCGGACTGACGCTCGTTTCCACGCTCTTGGTACGCGCTCCAGTGGTTGTCACCTTTCATGGTTCAGACCTGTTAGTGAATCCGTCCAAGCAGGTGTCCAGACTCCTGGCGCCGCGGGCGACAAAAGTCATAGTCGTCGCGCAAAAGCTCAGGGAGTCTCTGGGTTATGGAGAAGTGATTCCTTGCGGCATAGCTGTGAAGAAGTTCGCACTGCCGTCTAGTCACGGCAGGGGACCGAGTCGCAGAGCGCGCGGCGAGCTTAAGGTGTTGTTCCCGTCGGATCCGGCAAGGAAGATCAAGGATTATGGCCTGTTTCGGGCTGTGCGTCAGGAACTGGAACGGAGAGGGATCACTGTGGAGGAAGTCCATCTGGTGAACATCCACCGGAAAAGCATCCAGCAAATCTACTGGAACTGCGACATCATGCTGCTGACCTCCATATCCGAGGGCTCTCCAACCGTAATTAAAGAAGCCATCGCGGCGAAGCTGCCGTTTGTCTCTGTCGACGTGGGCGACGTATGGGAATGGGCCGCCTTAGTGGAGTTTGGCGTGGTGGTCCCGGATAGAGACCCCTGTACTATCGCAGATGCAGCGATGACGCTTGTCGAACGGATAACAGACAGGTCGAAAATGGACAACAGTAAATGCGTCCAATCGATGGATATTCAAAACATAGCCGGTCGCATCAGGCAATTGTATGGTGAGATAGTAAACATCTGAATCATAGTTACCTTCAGCTTGTACTCATGATGCACCCCTTGCGACTTGGCGATTTGATTTGATGCAGGAGTTAGTATGACTAAATCGGGTAGTAAGCGTCATCGGGAAAAGGCGATAATTTGCAACTTCGGCACCGGCGGCCATACGGAACAAATGAGGAGGCTGCTCTGCCATATAGAAACCGATGGATTGACCCTTATTGCTCAGTCTCCGACGAAACCCGGCGATAAAAGATACGGAGAGTACTCGAAGATCTACAAGGTTCGCCCGGACTACGCAAATATCCTTGCCGTCTTGGCAATTCCTTTCCTGGTCCTTGCGAATCTGATTCAAACCATCAAGCTGTTTCTTCAATATGATATTCGCCTCTTGATCTCCACGGGATCGGGGGTTGCCATCGTTCCCTCCATTGTCGCCAAGTTGCTTGGCGCGGAAGTAGTGTTCTTCGAAAGCTGGTGCCGCTTTTCACGTCCCTCGATTTCAGGCTTAATAATGTACCGTATTGCTGATGTCTTCTTTGTGCAAAATGAAGAGATCAAGAAGTTTTACGATAGAGCTCTCTATATGGGGCAGTTATGAAAATTCTGATCACGGTGGGAACCACTCCTTTTGATAAGCTTATCCGCTTCTGTGACGAGAACCTGGATGCATCACTGGCAATAACACTGCAGATCTCCAATGCTGCATCATACATTCCCCGGAGGTTTGATTATTTCAACTATGTAAATGACATAATATCTTCCTACCGGAACTCTGATCTTGTCATCACGCACGCAGGTGCTGGAACCATATTTACCCTTCTGGAGATGCAAAAGCGCATCATCGTGGTTCCTAACCTGGACCGAGATGATAGCCACCAAAAAGACCTTTCGGACGTTGTTGCCCGGAAGAAATGGGGCTTGGTTTGCTGGCATATTGAAGCACTTCCCGACCTTGTTGCGCATTCAACTCATTTTAAGATATCGCCATATGAGCATCAAAGGTTCTTTGGAGGGAGGTACATTGAAAGCATGGTAAGAGATCTCTACCACGGATGACTTCTGATCACTCCAACCGCTACTTGCTCGGAGAAATAACTTAGAGATAAGGAGGTATGAGCGTGAGGTTGAAAGCCGGTTTTATCGGATTCGGCAGAATGGGTATTACCCACTTTTCTATTCTCAATAACCATCCAGATGTCGATGTAGTGGCGCTATGTGACGCATCGAATACAGTGCTGGATGCATTAAAGAAGTACCTGAGCGCCAATATTTATTCAGATTTCAGAAAAATGCTGGCCAATGAGCAGCTCGATTTCGTGGTTATTTCAACGCCTACCGAATCACATGCTGAAATCATAAACGCCGCAATTGACAGTAACGTGCACATCTTCTCCGAGAAGCCTCTCTGCTTGAATGTCGGCGACGGAGAGAAAATCCTCAGCCGTCTTGCAGGGACGTCGTTGGTCAACCAGGTTGGTTACGTCAATGGTTTCAACGAGATATTTATGGAAGTCAAAAAACTGATCGAGGCAGGTGTCATCGGAGAGGTAAAAAACTTCAGTTCGGAGATGTACGGGGCGACGGTGCTGAAGGATTCGAAATCCAGCTGGCGGGGCAAAAAGAAAATGGGCGGCGGTTGCATGTACGAAATGGCCTCTCACTGCATTAATCTCGCCGTATATCTGTTCGGAAAGCCCGACAGGGTGACCGGGAGCGTCATGCAGAACATATTTTCCTCCGATGTTGAGGACCTGGTCAGCTCCACTCTGGTTTACAAGGGCGGCTATAGCGGCACCATTCATGTCAATTGGAGCGACGCCTCCTATCGAAAGCCGACAAATATAGTAAAGGCCTTTGGAACAAAAGGGAAAATTGTCGCAGACAAGCATGCTTATAAGGTTTATTTGAGGGAGCCAGCTGAAGCCTATGGCTTTTTTGAGGGATGGAACACCCGTTACATAACGGATATCGCACAAAGTGTCAGATTCTATGTCAGGGGTAATGAGTTCACCAGACAACTGGATCATTTCGTTGAAAGCGTCCAGACCAAGGAACCGAGGAATCAGGCAAATTTCGCCGAAGCGCTGAAAACGGATGCAGTAATCGAGGAAATCGCCAGGGATGCCGCACAGTCTTTCGCTGCCGAAAAAAAGCAGCCTGCGTCTCTATTCGGGAAGATATTACAATGATTGGAGATTACGTCATGCTCGATAACGTAATACTTGGAGATAACCAATTCTTCGGCATTAATCATATGTCTGAGGAAAAAGCAGATGCATTGGCTGTGAAATTCAGGACACTGAAGGCAATCACCGACGTGATTGACACCGCGTATGATAACGGAGTCAGAGCTTTCATGCTGAATACCAATGAGCGGGCCAGAGAGATTTGCGATCACCTACGCAATAATCCCGGTCGATATGCCGACCTCGTCTTGTATCCATCCATGCCTTACGCGCACAAATATGCCAACATCGTGGCTGAGAAAGGTATTTTCGGCGCCATCAAGGAGGTTCTTGTTTCAGACAGCAATGCTGGTGAGTTGTTGGGAATGATCGGCAAGGGGAGTAAGATATTTTTCGACAAAGATATTATCAAAACAATGCAGTTGTTGGTCGATGTGGAGATGAAAATATTTCGAAACCTCACTGTAAAGGTCGTATTTCTTCAGAACATAGTAACCGACTTACTGCTTGGGTTTGGGATAAAGGAGATATTTGTCGAGTATGTGCGGTATTTGAGAGATAAATACGATGTGCAAGCTGGCTTCAACACCATGAATATGGTTAAGCTGGTCGACTTTCTTGGTGAATGCGGAATTGAAAATCCCATAGTGTGTTTTTCCATCAACAAAGCCGGTTATCTGGTGAACCCGGATATATCAAGTTATGAAAAAACGATCAGGGAGAAGCATTTTCAGCCTGTCGCGATGTCTGTCCTTGCTTCAGGTGCTGTGAAGCCAAAAGATGCCATAGCGTATGTCTGTAGTGATTTGGGAATAAAATCTGTTGTCTTCGGAGCATCAAGCGCCCGGAATATAATTGAAACAAAAGGGCTTATTGAGTCTTATTGCTGATCCGAAACGGTCTATTCCGACCACCCCACGATCCCCCACCCTGCATTACCGAAGTGAACCACGTTCTTCTATATTGAGGTGCGGCTTTTCATGACAAAGACATCTACGAAGGATCACATAGCAGCATGCCAGTCAAGCGCGGCATTGGAGGTTATAAAGGAGGCACAGAGGGCGCAGCCGCTGGTAGTCGTTGCCCACCCTTCAGGGCGTCTCTGTAACAGGCTTTGGTTGTTTGCAAACTTCATAGGGAACAGTTGCGAATACGGATACGATTTGGCCAACATCGCTTTTTATGAGTATGCGGAGCACTTTGAGAATCTAAAAGACGATCTCTTCTGTAGGTTTCCGCCGCGACCCGGAACGACCTCCGGTCGCTACCTGCGTCGGCTGCTCTTCGAGTTGGTCCGGTGGCCTTTACGTGCATTTTCCACCATACGCCTGGTCTCCACCCCCGTTCACTCGCACGTTGATATAAGGCGGTATAGAGGTGCCGAGCGAGCCTTCGATCTTCGTGGAGTTGAGTGGCTGTCGGCTCTGAGAAAGCGGGTGGTTTTCGTGGAGGGACTTGAATTCCGGGACTGGGAATCACTGGTCAAGTACAGGCGTGAGATCCTTGAGTTTCTGGCACCCAAAACTTCCTATGTCGGTGCCGCGATGATGCTGGTCGGGAAAGCACGGGCCGGCACCGAATGCGTACTTTGCGGGATTCACATGCGACGGGGTGACTACAAGCGACACAAGTCTGGCCTCTGGTTCTATTCGATCGAGCAATATGCCGCGAAGATGCGGGAGGTTCAAGAGCTTTTCGGCAGTCCCAAGCCGGTTCGTTTTCTGGTTTGCAGTGACGAGAGTCTGCATCAGGACGCCTTTCAGGGACTGCCGGTCGCTTTCGGTTCCGGTCGGTTCATGGAGGAGCTGTTGGCCTTGAGTCAATGCGATATGATCTTGGGACCGCCGAGCAGTTTCTCGGCGTGGGCCTCCTTCTATGGTGATGTCCCGCTCAGGTTCCTCTTCGACCTCGCACCATTGACCCCAGACTCCTTTATCCCGGTTGTCGAACGGCTTCGCCGCCGCACGGATTCGGCCGCGAAGCGTGGAGACACCTTGCCGCACAGCGGATTTCTGGAGTTGTGCCAGGACGGGTCGCCTTGCCAAGGTCCAGGAACAGGAGTATGACAATGAACGCTATCGAAGGGCAAGGCGGGCGGCCGGAGATTTGCACGACGCGCGACTACTTCGAGCCCGCTCGCGAAAGCATCTTTGCCCTTATGCGCCGCGACATTGAACGGCATGTGAAAATGGACGGGAGGGACGGCGGGTTATCAGCGCGACTGCGTGTGCTCGCAGATGCTCCTGGCCTGCAGGCTGTCCTTATTCATCGTTTGGGTGCCTGGATGACCCGCCTCGCACCGTGGCCTCTCCAGTTCCCAGTGAAGATCGTGCACTTCTTTCTGCATAAGCTCTGCATCATCTGCTGGGGCATCCACATCGATAACCATGCCCGGATCGGTGGCGGTCTACACATCGTGCATTTTGGCGGGATCGTTATCGGTGCGGTCCGAATGGGCTCGGACTGCAGTATCATGCAAAACGTGACGGTGGGGCGCCGTGCCGGGGGGGAGGGCGTGCCGGTACTGGGTGACCGCGTCTCAATCGCCACCGGTTCTGTGGTTTATGGCGATATACAGATCGGAGATGGAGTCAGCATCGGTCCGCTAACCGTGGTGTCCCGCAGCTTGCCTCCGCGTGTACTGGTCATGGGGAATCCGATGCGGGTGATCAAGAGAGATTATGACAACTCAATAGAGATTTATGGAGTCCCTGCTGATGTGCAGTTGAATGGGGAGGGAGAGACGCAGTCGGAACAGGAATCGAGGTAGAGCCAGACGTTATCTCCGTGCCGTTCCTGCTTCCTATGTCTGTGCCGGGAGAACAAAGAGGCAACGTTGTTGATAGCGCCGATTTCGGCCAATCAACAACGTTGCCTCACTCATTTCATTTCGTTTTAGATACTTTGGGCTATTACAGAACCCCTTCAGGTCACATACGTCGCACCATGATAGCGCTTATTTTTGGCCAATCTATTGTGCTTGTGAAACTGATCTTGATAACACCGTTAATTACACGGACCGGAACTACGACATCATAGGCTGCATTCTGTCCGACCTTGGAGAATATATCCAGGTTGCTTATGACTGTCTGGCCATTTATCAATGTGCTGAACACCCGCTTCCCCGGTATCCACCAGTAGGTTTCGGCAAATTTCAAGGTGACGCTGTAATTCCCGTTTGCGACAGGGATCGCATAGTAAAAGTTGCCGTATCGGTCCTTCTGGTACAGCGGATCATCGCTGGTGCCGGTGATCGCTGGTGTCGTCGAGCTAGTCGATCCGCCTGAATATCTGGCATCCGCCCGATAAACGACCCCCTTAGAGTCGGTGTATTGACCGCCACCGCAGTTGGTAGCGAAGGCAACGGTTCCCGAAACCAAAAAGCTGGCCTGAATGGTATGGCTTGCGCGAATGCTGCTAAAGCTGTACGACGCGATGGAACCCATCGAGATGCCGTCCACCTTGACGTTCGAGATCAAATATCCGGTCGCTGCAGTGATGGTGTAGGTCTTGCTGGCGCCGTAGTCGACCGTAGCGGTTCCTGACGGAGTGATGCTCCCGCCGGTGCCGGCTGATGCGGTGATGGTGAAGCTGGTGGCGGTGGTTAGGGCGAAGCTGGCGACGATGGTGTGGTTGGCAGCTATGTTGCTGAAGGTGTACGAGGCGGCCGTACCGACCGAGACTCCGTCCACCGTGACGCCCGAGATACGGTACCCGGTCGCTGCAGTGATGGTGTAGGTCTTGCTGGCGCCGGAGTTGATGGTAGCGGTTCCAGACGGTGTGATGCTTCCGCCGGCACCGGCTGATGCCGTGATGGTGAAGCTGGTGGCGGTGGTTAGGGCGAAGCTGGCTGCAATGGTGTGGTTTGCAGTTACGCTGCCGAAGCTATATGACGTGACCGGACCGACTGAAACTCCGTCCACTGAAACGTCGCTAATCCGATAGCCGGCGCCGGCTGCAATGCTAAAGGTCTGGCTCGAACCGGCAGTGACTGTTGCGCTGGAGATGGTTAGCGTTCCATTGGTAGATTGGCTGGTATAGGCGTTGTTCACCGCAGTGATCGTCCCGCCGGTTCCGGAACTTGCCGTGATGCTGTAGGTAGCCGTCGAAGCCAGAGCGGTCTTTTTTATCTCATTTGAATATTGGCTCTCTAATCCGGCAGTATTGTACGCAGTAACGGCAAAATAGTAGGAGGCACCGTCACTAAGAGAGCCAAGCGTATAGCTCGTCTGCTTTCCGACGTCGACGCTTTGCTGATAACTCCCTGGTACATTCCCAGTGTGGAGCCGGTACCCGGCCAGGTCGCTGACCTGCGACCCGTTGGAGTTGGTCGGCGCGCTCCAGGACAGGTTTACTTGTCCCGCTTCTGCAGTTGGGATGGAGAGTTGACCTAAGGTAGCGATTACTGCCACCGAAACGGCAGCAAGATAGACGAGCCTCGATATTGTATTTCTTCGCCTCGAAATCGGTTTTTCTGTCATAAAATCCTCTTCTCCTCTAATTTTCGGCCTAGCCGTGCGGCCTTGCCGTTGTGACGCAGCTCTCTTAGTTGATGCTTTTTCAAATTCCTGCCCTTTATTTCGGGCGCTGAGTTTGGTGGTTGAGCTAAATTGGTACTCAGAGCGGATGTGGGAATGGTAACTCGCGAGCTTGGCACTCTTTGACTGTATTCTCCTTGATTGAAGTCCCTGAATTGTCATGCTGCAGACACAATAAAGCCGGGGCCGTAATATCTCAGGATATTTCGGCGACCCGGCTGTCTCAGTAAGACCCATTAGGCTTTCCGTCCCAATCTCACGATTGGTTTAGTATTATCGATTATCTAGATTTGGTTTATTCGGTATGAATTATTACGGTCTCATTTTTTATCGCGAAAGTTTTTAGTGAGACCGGTTGTTGTCGTCCAAACTACCACAGCTACTAGAATAAATTTGTGACGTAGCTCACACATATCAGGGATTTGTTTCGCATACTAAACGACGTTTCATGCCCAGCAAGCGCTAGTTGCGCGCCTACGCCCGTTCCGGGCGGCAATGCTCAGAAATATCCACGGGTGAGACTGGATCGATGATCTTCCTCTCTACTTTACTCACTTCTGTACTGCTGACTGCGCTGGCCGTGCCGATTCTTTCGCGGCTGGCTCTGCGGTACAGTCTGGTCGATCTCCCAAATGAGCGCAAGGTCCACACGCAGCCAATTCCCCGCGTCGGGGGGCTGGCCATGGCGATCGGGATGGTTGCGCCTGTGGTGTACTGGCTCGGCGGTGACCGCTTTGTTGAGGCGTTTCTGGCGGCTGCGGGAGTCCTGGTACTGTTCGGTCTCTTGGACGATTGCCTTGATCTGGCTCCGGGCTGGAAATTCGTCGGACAGGTGACGGCGGCCTGCATCATTATATTTGCTGGCGGCGTGAGGATTGCCTCGCTCGGTATGCTTGCACCGGACGGTTTTCTGCTGCCGGGATGGCTGGCGGTTCCGATCACTATTTTCGTCATCGTCGGGGTGACAAACGCCATCAATCTTTCGGACGGGCTGGACGGGCTGGCCGGCGGCATCAGCCTGCTCAGCCTTTGCTGCATCGGTTACCTGGCCTACCTCGAGCATCACACCTCTATCGGCATCATCGCGCTCTCTCTCGCCGGAGCGACTTTCGGTTTTCTGCGCTACAACACCTATCCAGCCACCATCTTCATGGGGGATGTCGGGAGCCAGTTGCTGGGTTTTTCCACCATCACTCTGGCTCTATCCCTCACGCAGGGAAACTCACCACTTAGCCCCATGCTGCCGCTTGTCATCCTGGGGTTTCCCATTCTTGATACCCTGACCGTCATGTTCGGCCGGATGGCGCGGGGCAGGTCTCCCTTCCTGGCGGATAAGACGCACTTCCATCACGCCCTGCTCGGACTGGGATTGCATCAGACCGAGTCGGTCATGATGATCTACCTGATTCAAGTGCTATTGATCGCGATGGCGTTCGTGCTGCGTTTTTATCCTGATAGTCTGCTGCTGGCCGGATACCTGGCGTTCTGCTGCACCGTCCTGCTCCTTTTCTCCCGAGCCCGTGCCAACCAATGGCAGCTCAAGCGGATGGGACCTCTGGCTGTGGCTGATGCCTTCTTTTCCCGGTTGCGTGACACTCCGCTCATAAAGTACCTGTTCCGTCCTCTGGAACTCGGGCTGATCGGCGTATTGCTTCTGACAGCCTTTATGATGGGGGAAATTCCCGTCTCCGCATCACTGGCGGCACTTGCAGCGGCAGCCGGGCTTCTTGTCCTGGCATGCTTCCGTTCGCACTGGCTGGGTGACGGCCTCAAGCTGACACTTTACCTGGTGATACCGCTCCTTATGTACCATGGCGTTCAGCATTTCGATGAGGTCTCGCAGCTGGTCCCGGTTGTGGTGTACCGGCTCTCCTTCGGGATTCTTGCCTTGCTGAATATACTCGTCTCCAGACTGACCAAGAGGAACCACGGGTTTCAAGGCACTCCACTGGACTTTCTGGTTCTCTTCATCGCACTCGTCGCTCCCAATCTCCCGGAATCTGACATTCGGGTTTATTCCCTTGGTGTAGTCGCGGCAAAAATCATCATCTGCTATTTCAGCTGCGAAGTGGTTTTTGCCGAATCTCGTGGCGACTTGCGCCGCATGATGCTTGGCACTTTAACGCTGTTGGTGATCCTGGCCGTTCGGGGCATCCTGTAGTTGGACCCGGGGGGGTTCTTTGGGAGGAAGAAATTCCATGCGGCGTACTTGGGTATATTCAAACCTCCTGTTGCTGGGTTCGCTGCTGTGCTTTGGCTGTGGCGGGCCGGACGATAGGAAGATGAAATTTTACCAGAAGGGGAAGGCCCTTTACGCCAAGGGCGAGTACCTGAAGGCGCGTCTTGAGCTGAGAAACGCGGTGCAGATTGACCGGAAGTTTGTCGAGGCCCAGTACCTGCTCGGGATGGTGGAGCTTAAACGGGGGAAGCCGAAGGAGGCTTATGCCGCCTTTGCCAAGGCTTGCGAGATAAAGCCGTCTGAGCTGGAGGCGCAGGTTGAGCTCGGTAAGCTGCTGCTGCTAAAGGGCGCCACTGAAAAGGCGATGGAAAAGGCAGTGTTCGTCTTGAAGGTCCGACCGCTGCATGAGGAAGCTTTGCTGCTGCAGGGAGCGCTTTGGCTTGGCTCCGGGGCGCAGGGCAAGACGGTGCAGAGCATGACAGAGATGCTAAGGCGCGGGACCACCAGGCCCGATGTCTACCTCTTGCTCGCCATGGCAAAGCGTCTGGCGCAGGACGACACGGGCGCCGAAAAGGCGCTACTTGAGGGAGTGGGCCGCAACGGCGCATCCCTGCCGCTGCATCGGGCACTGGCCGACCTGTACGCGGGACAGGGAAAGCACCAGTTGGCCGCAGCCCAGATAACACGGATGATCGAGCTTGAGCCCGCAAATCATAGCCATAAGATCACTCTCGCCGACCTGTCCTGGCGCACCAACGACAAGGCGAGAGCTCTCGCCGGGTTGAACGCTCTACTTTTGACTCACCCCAACGATGAAAATGTCATCAGCGAAGCGGCCGCCTTCTATCTCCTGCACGGCCAGATCCAGGAGGCGGAACAGGTGCTGCACCGGGGTATCTTGGCGAACAGGGAAACTCTTCGGCTGCGTCTGGCGCTCAGCGATCTGTATGTCAACACCGAAAGGTCCGAAAAAGCGGTTGCTCTCCTGAAGCAATGTGTCGCCCCGGGAAAAAAGGGGAAACCAAGCCAAATCGCGTCAAAAAATGCCTTGGCCGCAGTGCAGCTCGAAAGGGGGGAACTGGACGAGGCGGGGCGGTTGGTGGATGAGGTCTTGCGGGAGAGTGCAGGTAACCGCGATGCCAGCCTGATCAAGGGGCGGCTTGGCCTGCTTCGTGGCGACGCGCCCAAGGCCGTGGCTGCGTTTCGCAGCATGGTGCACGACAGGCCTGAAGAGGTGGAGGGCTATTTCCTGCTGGCGGATGCCTACCTGCTTAGCGGGGATACGGACCTGGCGCTTGAGACCCTGCGACAGGCACAGAAACTGGAGCCGAAAGCCGTGGAGGTTCAACTTGCCCTGGCGCGTTATCATACGCTAGAGCATGATTACCGCACCGCTGAAAGGGAGTTGCACGTGGCCTTGGTGGAAAATCCACGGGACCCGCAACTGCTAACGGCCTTGGGGGATCTCTACTTCGCGGCACGGGATCAAAAACAGGCACAGAAGTATTACGAAGCGACCAAGGGTACCCCCGCCGGAGCGATCAGCGGCCGCGTGAAGCTGAGCGAGCTTTTTTCCGTAGAGGGCAAGCCGGAGCAGGCGGCGGACCAACTGGCTCAGGCCATCGAAATGGCGCCGGATTCGGATCAGCTTTTCGGCCGTCTGATCCAGCTTTACCTGAGGCAGGGGAAGTATTCAGAGGCCGCCGACCGTTGCCGGGAGCGGATCGCCGCGGCCCCCAAGCGAGCCTCGATCCATCTGCTGTTGGGAAGGGTGCTGGGGGAGCAAGGTGACTTTGCACGGGCGGAAGCGTCTTTCAGGCAGGCGGAAAAGGTGGGCGGATCATCGGTGCAGTTGTCGCTTGCTCGTGCGGCTCTTCAGGGGAGGGCGGGTGAGCCGAAGCAGGCGCGGGAGTTATTCGAGCAGATCATGGCGACGCACCCCGATTCCATAGAGGCCGCAAACGACTTTGCCTGTCTGCTGGCCGATTCCGGCAACGGTGGCAACGATCTGCAAAAGGCCCTGAAGCTTGCAGAGCAGGTAAACCTGCGGCGCCCTGGAGACCCCCTGCTCATGGATACGCTTGGGTGGGTTCATTACAGAAGGGGCGAGTATCGGAAGGCTGCCCACCTTTTGCAACGGGCTGCGGTACGGCTCCCCCATACTGCGGTGGTTCGCTATCACGCGGGGATGGCCTTATACCGGGCTGGCAAGAGAGCCCTCGCCCGCGAGCATCTGCAGGCTGCCGCAAGAAGTCCGGTGGCCTTTGTCGGCAAGAAAGAGGCGCAGGATACTCTGAGGACGTTTCAGTAGCAGATTTGCGCATAGGCGCGATCGCGCTTGATTCGGCTTCTCCCGTAACGGGGCGATGTCTCGGCTCTACCAGAAAAGATCGAAAGGACAGGAGTGGGGAGCGAGCAGGCGAGGGGTGCCGATCCGCTCTGCCTTCGTCAGACAGCCTGACGCAGATCGGTTTTTCCAATGTCAAGACTCGTGCGTACGGCACGGGTGGGGAGGTACGGGATGCGGACGTCGTGGGTACTCTTTATTCTGATCCTGCTGACCGCTGTGGGCGTTGTCGCGTCACCGGCTCAGCCTGAAGCACCGCAGCCAGCGGCAGACGGCTCCGGCAACGCTTACCTGATCGGCGCAGGGGATCTGCTGGGGATCGAGGTCTGGAAAGACACGACACTGACACGAACGGTCGTGGTTTTATCAGACGGCAAGATCACCCTGCCGCTGATCGGTGAAGTGGCCGCCGGCGGACGAACGGTTGCCCAGGTGAAAATGGAGGTCGAGGAGCGACTCTCGCGCTTCGTTCCCGACCCGGTGCTGACCCTGGAGGTCAAGCAATGCAACAGCCTCTACATCTTCGTCATGGGGCGGGTTAATAACCCCGGACGCTCGAATCTGGTCTCCACGGTAAACGTGTTGCAGGCTCTGGCTATGGCGGGCGGGCCGAATCCGTTCGCGAAGAGGGGCCAGATGAAGATCTTCAGATCCGAAGGGGGGAATACCAGGATCCTGCCGTTTGACTACGACGAAGTAACCGCGGGGCGTCGGCTGGAGGAGAATGTCGAGCTTGTGCGGGGCGATGTGATCTTTGTCCCCTAGCCCTGCCATAGCAGCGCGAGCCGCAGCCGTGTCGCTGCTCATGCTAATGGGAGTTGCCCCGGCGGGTGCCGATGATTTCAAGTTGGCTCCATCCCTGAGCCTGAAGCAAGAGTTCAACGACAATGTCCTGTTCTCCAGTGCTTCAGCGAAGAGCTCCTTCATTACGACCGCGTCGGCCGGTGTGAGTCTGCTTGAGAGCACGGAGCGATTCTCGGCCCGGTTGAATGCCCGGCTGGACGGCCTGATATATTTCCCTCTGAGCGACCTCAATGCTCTGGAGCAGAGATACGCCGCTCAGGGAAGCTGTCTGCTGACACCGCTGCTGCAGATGGATGCCAGAGCGGCGTTTAGCCGACAGTCTCGGCCGGACCGCCTGATCGATACCAGCGGACTTGTGGTGAGTCAGAAGAGTAGCCATCAGAACTATGCCGTTACCGGGCGTGCCATCATGACGGAGAAATTGCGCACGGAACTGGGTTATGCCTTTGACTGGGCCGATTATCACGATCCCAATGTCTCCAACGTGGAAGGGCACAGCGTGAAGGCGCTCGCGCAGTATGACTTGGGTGGCACGGTGCCCAATTTGAAGCTGCGGGGGCGAGCTGGATTTGACAGCTATCGCTATGCCGCTTCCACCGTTGACAACTCGACCCTCACAGTTGGCGCAAGTTATCCCTTTCACGAATTATGGCTGGTCGAGGGCGATCTCGGCGCTCGCCTAACCCAAGCCGACTTCACCGGGAGGGCACCAAGTGGCAATATCTCCCCGGTCCGGCGCAGTAGCGAAGGTGACGGCTGGGTCTCAAATGTCACTGCCTCCTACCGGGGTGAAGCCGATACCGCAGCGCTGACGCTTTCGAAGGATGTTCAGAACGCGGCGGGTCGTTCGGGCGCAGTGGAAACTCTAGCGGTCACGCTACAACTTTCTCGCAGGCTCTCCTATGAGCTCACCTGCTCGATGGCGGCAGGCTATTACACAAATTCCTCGAAGGGGAATGAACTTGCCAGCCGTCCCATCGACGAAACGACCATCAGATTCAATCCCTCACTGACCTACGAGCTATCTCCTCACGCGGCCCTGGAACTCTTCTATGAGTTCGCACTGGTGCAAAACGATCAGACGCGAAGTGAGGCGCGCAGCAACAAGGTCTTCCTCAGTTTCACCCTCCAGAGACTATTTTTTCAATAAGAGCAGTTTGACAGCCCAAACGGAGAGACTACCGTGGCCACAGAACTAAAAAATATTGGCGATCTTCTTGCCATCATCCGGCGGCGCAAGTGGCATTTGGCAATCCCCGCATCCTCGGTATTCCTGGCAGCACTCTTGTTGGCGTTCAACCTGCCAAAGAAATACCGCTCGACTGCGACCATCCTGATCGAGGCACAGGAGGTGCCAAGCGATTACGTGAAGGCGAATATCCGCAGCTACGCCGAACAGCGGATCCAGACCATAAACCAGCAGATCATGAAAACCCCGCGGCTTTTGGAGCTGATCCGCCGCTTCAACCTATACGCAGATCTGAAGAACAAGGTGGCGGTCGAGGATATCGTCGAGAGGATGCGCATGGATATCAAGTTGACATCCATCAGCGCTGATGGTGCCGACTCGCATTCCGGCCGTTCCGGTCAGGGGACCATTGCCTTTTCCATCTCCTACCAGGGAAGAAACCCCGAGGTGGTCCAGCAGGTCGCGAGCGAGCTCTCTTTGCTGTACATGGCCGAGAACGTCAAAGGACGGGATAAGCAGTCTACGGTTACTTACAAGTTCCTGCAGGAGGAGATGCTGAGCATACGGGATCATCTCGCTGCCAGCGACAAGAGGATAGCGGCTTTCAAGCAAAGGAACCTCTATGCGCTCCCCGAGGTTTCCCAGGTGAATCTGCAGGCCTACGAAGAGGTGGACCGGGAGATCAGGTTGCTGACCGATCAACTGCGCAGTTCGAAGGAGAAGGAGGAGAATCTGCAGAGCCAACTGGCGAACCTCCAGCCGGAACTGAACTCGAACGAAAAAGAGTCGTTGCGCCAGTTGAAGCTGAGGCTCAACGAACTGAAAAGCAGATTCTCCGACCAGTACCCCGACGTTAAAAAAATCAAGATGGAAATCGCCGAACTCGAGGGGCAACTTAAATTGACGGGTTTGCGAGCCAGCGGAAACCAGGTGGATAATCCAGTCTATGTCACGCTCCAGGCGCAACTGGCGGGGACCAGGTCGGACGTCCAGTCGCTGAAGCGCCAGGTCGCGGAAATGGCGGCCAAAAGGGAGAGCTACCAGAGACGGATCGAGTCAGCGCCGCAGGTTGAACAGGGATATAAGGCGATCCTGGTGGAGCGCAACAATTTGCAGCAAAAATACGATGAGATGGCGAAGAAGGCGATGGAGGCAAGCGTCGCCCATGGCATGGAGACTGAACAATTAGGCGAGCGGTTCACCTTGCTCGATCCTGCCGGGTTGCCGCAAAAGCCTATCAGCCCCAACCTGCCGGCGATTCTTCTAGTTGGCATCATCCTGGGCATCGGGTCCGGGGTCGGCTTGGCGGCTGTCAAGGAGTCAGGCGATGACACGGTGCGGTTGGCCGAAGAACTGTCGGCGCTGACAGGATTTACCGTCCTGGCCACCATCCCCCAAATTGTGACCTCAGTGGACTCTGCCAGGGAGAGGAAGAAAAAAATTCTCATTTTTTTCGTTCTCGCCCTGGTGGCAACTGCAGCAGTAGTCGTGGTCCATCTGTTCGTGATGGATCTGTCGGTATTCTGGGCGAAGCAGAACCGGGTCCTCGGGAGGTAGTGCCGGCCGACTCACCAGAACCGGCCGAAGCAAGGAGCAAAGGACATGTCGAAGGCACCTGATATTCCACCAGAAGCAGGTTGTGAAAGTGCGTCACCCTCAACGCCCGGCAGCGACCGGGAACAGAAGCAAGCGGAGGACCCTGATAAAATGGACTGGATTTCTCCAAGTTACACTGTCTCCCGCTCCATGCAACTGGACCCGTATGTCCTGTTGAAGAACCGTTGTGTGGCATATCAAGGAGAGACTCCGGAGGTGGATGCCTACCGGATACTCCGGACGCGGATCATGCACCGGGCCGATCTCTCCTCTTGCAACACGATCATGGTCACCAGCGCTCTACCGGGCGAGGGGAAGACGCTAACTGCAATCAACCTGGCGCTCATCTTTGCCAAAGAGTTCAGCCAGACCGTTTTGCTGGTGGACTGCGATCTGCGCCGGCAAAACATCCATGAGTTCCTGGGCTATGATGCAGAGAAGGGGTTGGCGAATTACCTGGTAAATGGCGAGCCTTTGTCGGAGCTGATCGTCTGGCCGGGAATCGAGAAGCTGACCGTCATCTCCGGTGGGAGAACGCTGAACGTGGGCAGCGAATTGCTGGCATCGCCCGGAATGAAGAGACTTGTCCAAGAGATGAAGCGCCGGTATCCGGAGCGGTTGGTTATTTTCGATGTGCCGCCGGTCTTGGCCGGTTCAGATGCGCTCGCTTTTGCGCCTCTGGTGGATTTCGTGGTCATGGTGGTCCGTGCCGAGCAGACCTCAGCTAAGGATGTGCGGAAAGCCGTAGCCCTGCTTCCCAAAGAGAAGTTACTCGGCATGGTGCTAAACTGTGGCAGGTCCAAGGAGAATTGGAAGTATCCGACGGGTTAGCGGCGAGGTCACGCAGTCGCAGCAAAGCCGGGTTGAGGGGCGGCAGGCTGGATCGCTTCGTTTGCAAAGCAATGGCCGGTGGAATTAGCTTCCATCGGCCATTTTATATTCGTGTCTTCGATTAAATCAGATTTTCCGCTTCAGTCCCACAAGACAGAGGATCCCTGAGGCCAGCAGCCAAGCTGCAGCGGGGATCGGTGCTGCGGCAATGTTGGTATGGTCGATAGGGCCGCCATCTTTGTCAGTAGTTCCTGCCATAAATGTGAAGTCATTAGGGCTAGTAGCTTTGCCTATCGTCCATTCCAGCCTGTTGGTGCTGCCAGAGAATACAGTATTAAATGGCGGAATGATCACGTGGCCCGAAGCATCTATGAAACAGGCCGGGTTCGAATGAGTGCTGTTGGGTTTATCGAGATGAGAGATTTTCGAGCAGTCAGTGCTGTCGGGTAAGTTCGATTTGGAGCTGAAATAGCTGTTGAACTTCGTAGCGGCGTTACTGAAGCTATGGGTGTTAACCGCGCGCATATAGAAGATATGGCCAATGCCGTTATCCGCGGTGGCTATCTTGCCGATATCCACACCTTGTGAAGTAGGTGTAAAGCTGCTGAAAGCTTCCCATGTCGTCGCGGCGAAGGTCTGTGCGTCTACCGACAGTAGCAAGGCTGTAGCTATAAGCGTGGTTATAGGGATGGGTTTCATGGCGTTCTCCCTTCCAGGAGTCATTGACTCACTTGCGTCGGTCCGCCTGCAAACGAGGCTAGGTGATGTCCTAACCTCTGGAAAAGGTCCTTGGTCACTTCGATACGGTAAAGATAGGGGTGGAGGGAAGCGTGCCCGGTGAAATTTGAACATCTCTTTCTCCTGTTCTTTGGTAAAATAGCCGACGGATTGCATCCGGGTACGAACTCCGCAAACAGCTCTGGCTACTTCCTTTTTCAGGCCATAGTCTGAGCTGGGCACTCTGGGCTGCGGTGTACCTTTCTGCTGCGCCGTCCTGCCTTAGATAGGTTGATACAGCATTTATGCCGAGGGTGGGAAAGAGCTAGGGGCTTGAAATGTGGGAAGTTTTTTATTTTAATGGGCGGCGGATCCTAATGAACTGTACTTAGGATGAGCATTTAAGGTCAGAGTTTGACCGATGACAGGGTGGTGACGTGAGGGCAGGGCAGTGGGGTGTCTACTTGGGTGTCATCGGTAAACCTGTCGGACTCTTCTTGCACGGGAGAACTCCCGGCGATACCAATTTTTAGATAGAGACGAGGTAAGAAGAGCCATAATCCTGTGGGATTGCGGCTCTTCTTTTTTTCCGCCCCAATCTGATCCGTCGGTCTATTCACTAAAACCAACGGAGCGCTCATTCCTCTCTTGACAAGGAGACGCCGGATAAGGCTTATTCCTAGGGGCTTGGGGAACTGAACGGGCTGAGATGCCGGATGGTAGGTGATATTGTCCAAAGGCTGGCATAAAGG
Organism: Geobacter sp.; assembly: GCA_003499925.1. Taxonomy (GTDB): domain Bacteria; phylum Desulfobacterota; class Desulfuromonadia; order Geobacterales; family Geobacteraceae; genus Geomonas. The sequence continues at coordinate 14,813 of DNRQ01000091.1, read as the reverse complement.
ATGAGGGGCGCGCCGATGTTGGGAAATAAGGTGGTAAAGCTGGTGGAACGACGCTGCGAAGGTCAAGATTTCCCGAACCTGTCGATCTTGTCCATAAACCTGCTGTTTGTGATGGTCAGGTTTTGGCCAAGCATCTTGCATTGCTATTTCAGATATGACGATTTCGAGTTCTTCAGCGCCAACCGGACTGATCCGTTGCTCCAGTTGACGAACATGCTGCACGGCGATCATGCGCTGCCGCTGTACAGATACCAAGTGGCATTAATGGAACATATATTCGGTGTCGACCCGATTTACTACAACGTCTTCACACTGCTAACATTTGTGATGGTGTTAAACGTCACCTGGCTGCTGTTCAGGAAGTTGAAATACAGCGACGCCTCTTTTTTACTGTTTTCCGTTTTGTTTCTTGGGTGGAGTAACTGGGGAGAAATGACTACTGGTTATTTCTGCTTGATCCCGTATTCGCAGCTTTCTCTGTGTTCACTCATATCTATCTGGTGCTGCCTGCAGTGGCAAGTGCTCAAGTCGGTCAAGTATCAGCTTCTAGCCATTCTTTTTCTTTTCCTGGCCGTCTTTGTCGATATTTCGGGAATCTGGGTTCCTTTCGGGGTGCTATTATTCGTTGTGCACCGAACCGACCTCCCCTTCCAGAAAAGCCGTACTGGATTTTGCCAGGCAATACTCCTGGCTGCTTTTAGCTGTTCTGGCAGTTTACTCCCTCTACGGCGCTTACCACTATTATGTATTCGAGTATCTGCATCCGGGATCCTTTCTTTCCATGTCAGGCAAAAATCCCCATTCCCTGCTGCCAGTGCTACTGCAGACAGGGTATTTGATCGTTGGCGGGGTGGTTGCTGCCTTCGTGCTCCCTCTCGGCTACGCGAGCTTGCCTTTTGTGTCGTGGGCGTCGATATTGGTGATTTTGGCCATCGTCTCCTCCATCATAGCCTGCCGGGCCTTTTCGGGCCTGTCCGGGTGGCATGCGAAGCGTCATAGTATTGCCGCTGTATCGATGATTTTGCTGACCTCCCTTATCGTTTCACTGGGCCGGCCTATGACCGGGATCACCTATTTCTGGTACGCCAAATATACCGGAATTCCTTATTTCTGGTTTTGCGTGTTGATCAGCTTCCTGTGGGATCATTTCCGGAGACGGGGAGATGCTGACAGCAGACGGGTGATGAATGTGAAGACCTCGATGCTTCTGGTCGCTTTCATTGCCGTACAGATCTCCTCCGATTATTTCGTTGCCGATGTGCTGGGGCTGAAGGTGACGGGTTATGTCGGGCATTTAAGGGACGCCAAGGAGAGGAAATCGGCCGTTTCTCAACTGCGCAGCAAGCTCGTCGAACCCCTTGCCCGAGGTTCACATGAAATCAAAATACCGACACTGGATGGGAGGTTCATTGCCGCACAATATCCTTGTTTGTATGAGTACAACTTGTCCCACTACCTGGACTTTATAGTTCCGGAAGGGAGGAAGGTGCAGCTCTGTAGAAATGAGGCGATGCAAAAGTGGGCTGCCAAGGATGTCGTAACAGTGCAGAGCCTTCGTTCAACGGTGGATGGAATCTTCCTGGACCGCCTGGCCGATGATCCGTATCTGCAGCAGTTGTATCTTGCTCCGGTAGAACTGAGGACTAAAGCCGTGCCGGTCCCGGCGGCAGATCGGGCATCTTCTTCATCCGCTGTGAATCCAGGTGGGACCTCCACACTGGCCGGTACCGGCGGTCCGGTGCTGGATAGCGATGGAACAGCCGAGATCATGGTCGAGAGGGGGGCTTGGGATCCGGAGAAGAAGAGTAAACTGCTACTTGACTTTGCGTATGCTGCGCGCAGGCCTGTGAAAGATGGTCCCGGTCCTGTCGAAATAAAGGTGGTTTTTGATGGCGAGCTCAAAATTCCCTATCACGGATACCCGGTGGTAGTTCAGGCGGATCGCGGGGTGGGGCGGGTCTGCATCGATCTGATGCAGTTATATGCCTTCTCACTAAACCCGACCGTCAACTCCCTCAGAATCAGGCTGTCGACCCCGGGGAGTTATAGGTTCTCAGAGGCGAGGCTGATATGAATGTCAGCGTGCCGGCGAAAAAAAAGCCGTAAGCCCAAAAAGGCTCACGGCTCAAAAGTCGCAACATGCAAAACGTACCAGGTCAGAACGGGATCTCGTCGTCCGGGTTGAATACCGGCTCCTCGTAGGAGCTTCCCTGGCTGTGCTCCTGCGGCGACGGTCTTCCGGCCGGACGCTGCTGGCCACCGCCTTGTCCCCCCCCTTCGCCCTTGCCCGACAGCATCTGCATCTTCTCGCCTACGATCTCGGTGGTGTAACGGTCCTTGCCGTCCTTGTCCTGCCACTTCCGGGTCTGCAGCCGCCCTTCGATGTATACCGTCTTCCCCTTGGCGAGGTACTCGCCGGCAATTTCCGCCAGCCGCGCCCAAAGGGTGATGTTGTGCCATTCCGTCTTCTCTTCCCACTCGCCGCTCTTCCCCTTGAACTTCTCGCTGGTGGCAAGGGAGAAGGAGGCGACGGCGGTGCCGCCTGCGGTGTAGCGCACCTCGGGGTCCTTGCCCAGGTTTCCGATGAGCATCACCTTGTTGAGACTTGCCATGTGCTTGTTCTCCTTTTCGCTGTTTGAGTGCAACCCTACCGAATTGGGGGAAGTGTATAGAAATCACGGCGCTATGGCAAGCGATAATTGGTTTGACTCTCTGAGGAAAAAAAAGTAACGTAACCGGGATTATCATGAGGGGAGTATGCATGTTGCGAGCACGTCTCTACCTCCTTTTCCTGGTTCCCTTCACCCTTTTTTGCAGTCTCTGCGCGGTGACGGCGGGGCTCTTCGACGGCAGCGGCCGGTCGGGGCACGCCTGGGCCAGGTTCTGGAGTCTCTGGTGTCTGCGCGTGGCGCGGATACCTCTCGTCGTCAACGGCCTGGAGCGGGTGCCGTCGCAGGGTCCGGTCATCTACATGGGGAACCACCAGGGGAACTTCGACATCAACGCGCTCTCCCTGGCCATCCCGCGCCTTTTTTCCTGGGTCGCCAAGGAGGAGTTGTTCCGGGTGCCGATCTTCGGTAGCGCCATGAGGCGGGCCGGGTACATCCCGCTGGACCGAAGCGACGGAAGGAAGGCGCTGAGAAGCATGAAGCTCGCCGCAGAGCGGATCGCCGCCGGGGCGAGCGTGGTCATTTTCCCGGAGGGGACCCGGACCAAGGACGGCTCCTTGCTCCCCTTCAAGCGCGGGGCGTTCCTGCTTGCTGCCAGGGCCAGGGTTCCCATCGTTCCCTTCACCATAAACGGCAGCATGCAGATCAACCCCAGAAACCGCATCGAGCTGAATCCCGGGACCATCCGCGTGAGCTTCGCCGAGCCGATCCAGACGGCGGGGATTCCGGAGGCGGAACTGATGGGACGGGTGCGCGAGGCGATTGCCGCAAGGCTGGAGGTTCATTAGATGGTGCTCCTTTATGTTGCCATGGCTTTTTCCGGGATTGCCCTGATCTGCTGGGGTCTTCCGGCTGCCCACCGGCTGAAAAGCCCCCTTGATGTCGTGGCGGCGCTGGCCGTTCTGGTCGGCGTGGTGACGGCCCTTTTGGGGGCGCTGCTGATCGCCGTCCCGGGGTTCTTCCAGGGGTAGAATCAGTTGACGGTTTTCGGTTTTTCCGTTCGAGTCAGAGGCGTCAGGACTATCGGTCTTTCGTCGAAGAAAACCAACTCAGCTTTTGTACAGGAATCCAATCAGACATGGAAAAAGTGAAAACCATAGCGGTAAACGTGGCGGCCGTAGCGCTGCTGAGCATCATCCTGATCTGGGGCAATACCCTGTACCGCCAGCACGTTCAGTTCGACAAGGGCGAGAAGGCGCTGGCGGCCGGGAAATTTACTGCCGCGGTGGCGGGGTACGAGTCGGCGATCCACATGTACACCCCGGGAAGCTCTCTGGTGGAACGGAGCGCCCAGAGGCTTTGGGAAATCGCGGAGACGACCGAACGAAGCCGCGACTTCGCGCGTGCCCTGATCGCCTACCGGTCGCTGCGCAGCTCCTTCTACGCCGTCGCCGGCCTTTATCAGCCGGGAAAAGATTGGATCGAGCGGTGCGACGCGCGGATCGCTGCGCTGGTGACATTGCAGCAGGGGAAGTGAGGCCGCTTCCAACTCTCTCCCCCCTTTGAAAAAGGGGGGTCGGGGGGGATTTGGCCCAGGGTGCCACAGAGGCCAACTGCAAATCCCCCTAAATCCCCCTTTTTCAAAGGGGGACTTTTATAAGGACACCTCTTTGGAATCAACCAGCATAGAGAGCACCGGCTTGAAGTTCGTGGCACTCGGCGGACTCGGCGAGATCGGCCTGAACATGGCGGCCTTCGAGTACGGCGACGACATCATCATCGTCGACTGCGGGCTGATGTTCCCGGAGCCGTACATGCTCGGCATCGATGTGGTGATCCCGGACATCGGCTACCTTTTGGAGCGCGTCGACAAGGTCCGGGCCATCCTGCTCACCCACGGCCACGAGGATCATATCGGGGCGCTTCCCTACGTGCTCAGGGAATTGAATCCCCCCATCTACGGCACCGCCCTGACCCTCGGCTTCGTGAAGGAGAAGCTCAAGGAGTACGAGCTGGCCGAGAAAACCGACCTGCGGGTGGTGCGGCCGCGCCAGAAGGTGCAGCTGGGTGATTTCGAGGTGGAATTCATCCGGGTGGCACACTCCATCGTGGACGGCTGCGCCCTGGCGATCAGATGCCCCGAAGGGGTGGTGATCCATACCGGCGACTTCAAGCTGGACCAGACCCCGGTCGACGGGGAGCTGACCGACCTCGCCACCTTCTCCCGCTACGGGGAGGAGGGGGTGCTCGCCCTGATGGCGGACTCGACCAACGTGGAGCGGGAGGGGTACACCCTCTCCGAGCGCCTGGTAGGCGACGCCTTCGCCGACATATTCCCGCGCTGCAGCGGCAGGGTCATCGTCGCCGCCTTCTCCAGCAACATCCACCGGGTGCAGCAGGTGGTTGAGGCGGCCGGGAAAAGCGGCCGTAAGGTGCTCCTGAACGGCCGCTCCATGATCAGCAACGTGCAGATCGCGCGCGAGCTCGGTTACCTGAAGATCCCGGACGGGCTGCTGATCGACCTGAAGGAGATGCCGAAGCTCCCCAAGGATCAGGTCTGCATGATCACCACCGGGAGCCAGGGTGAGCCGATGAGTTCGCTGACCCGGATCGCCATGGACGACCACAAGCAGATCAAGCTCGAGGAGGGGGATACCGTGATCCTCTCCTCGCGCTTCATTCCCGGCAACGAGAAGACCATCTCCGACCTGATGAACCACCTGTACCGGCGCGGCGCCGAGGTGATCCACGAGAAGGTCTCCGAGGTGCACGTCTCGGGCCACGCGAGCCAGGAGGAGCTGAAGCTCCTGCACAACCTGGTCCGCCCGCGTTTCTTCGTCCCGGTGCACGGCGAGTACCGCCACCTGGTGAAGCACGCCCAGTTGGCCCAGAAGGTGGGGACTCCCAAGGAGCGCTGCATACTCGCTGTGAACGGCGACGTGGTCCTCTTTACCGGGGAGGAGGCGTGCATCGTCGATCACGTCGATACCGGCCGGGTCTTCGTGGACGGCAAGGGGGTGGGAGACGTCGGCAACGTGGTCCTCAGGGACAGGAAGCACCTCTCCGAGGACGGCATGGTGGTCGTCATCATCGGGATCAACCAGGCATCGGGCGAGATCATCTACGGCCCCGACATCGTGTCGCGCGGCTTCGTCTTCGAGGACGACAGCCAGCAGTACCTGGACGAGGCGCGCAAGATCGTGCTGGACACGCTGGCGCTGGTGAACCCCGAGGTGCTGGCGGACTGGAGCGAGGTGAAGCTGGAGGTGCGCCGGGTGCTGCGGCGCTTCTTCAACAAGACCATAGAGCGGCGCCCCGTGATCCTGCCGCTGATACTGGAGATGTAGCAGAAACAGGTAACCCATGACCACTGAAGAGAAAATTGAAAAAAAAGATAAGGTGACCAAGGAGATGAAGGGGATGGCGCTAGCCGCCGCCGGACTCTTCCTGTGCGTCGCCCTTGCCTCCTTCAACGGCGAAGACCTCTCGTTCAACAGCGTCTCGACCTCGATGGAGACGCACAACCTGGGCGGACGCTTCGGCGCCCAGCTCGCCGACGTCTTCATGCAGCTCTTCGGCCTCGCCTCCTACATCATCCCCGGCACCCTGATCTACCTTGCCTACCGCGCCTTCAGCTCTGACGCGGTCAGGTGGCGACCCTACAAGATGGTCGGGTTCGCGCTGCTGCTGAGCTCGATTTCCGGGCTGTTCGCCTTCAATCTGCAGTTCACCGAATTTCTCGGGCAGCGGGTGCCGACCGGCGGCTTCATAGGCTTCCAGTCGGCCGAACTGTTGAAGCGCGCCTTCGGCAAGGTGGGGGCGCTGCTGATACTGCTCCCGATGCTTGCTGCCAGCGCGATGCTCCTTTCCCGCTTCTCCTTCATCCTGTTCGCCAACTGGTGGGTGACCGCGATCCGGGAGAGGTGGAGCCGCTACTGGCAGCGCCGCGCCCTGAACCGGGAACTCCTGGACGACAAGAAGGGGGAGATGCCCAAGCCGCACGCGGCGCCCGTGATCAAGCCGGCAGCGGTGGCGCCTCCGGTCAGCGCCCCGGTGGCCAAAAAGGAAAAAAAGCAGGACGAGAAGAAAAGTGCGCCGGTCCAGGAGGCGTTCGAGTTCATCAAGGCCGACGGCAACTACCGGACGCCGCCGCTCTCCCTGCTCGATCCGATACCCGAGGCGGGGAAGCGCCAGGACCGGGAAAGCCTGACCATGAACGCCCGCCTGATGGAGAAAAAGCTCAAGGATTTCGGGGTCGAGGGCGAGGTCGTCGAGATCTGCCCGGGCCCGGTGATCACCATGTACGAGTTCTCCCCGGGGCCCGGGATCAAGGTGAGCCGGATCGCCGGGCTCTCCGACGACCTCTCCATGGCGCTGCAGGCGCACTCCATCCGGATCGTGGCGCCGATTCCCGGCAAGGGGGTGGTCGGCATCGAGCTTCCCAACCGGGACCGGGAGATGGTGTCGCTCAAGGAGATCTTCAACTCGGAGGAGTTCCACAAGGGGAAGATGAAGCTCCCGCTCGCGCTCGGCAAGGACATCGCCGGGAACCCGCTGGTCACCGACCTGGCGAAGATGCCGCACCTTTTGGTGGCCGGCGCCACCGGAAGCGGCAAGTCCGTCGCCATCAACACCATGATCCTCTCCCTTTTGTACACCTCGACGCCGACCGACGTACGCGTCATCATGGTCGACCCGAAGATGCTGGAGCTCTCGGTCTACGAGGGAATCCCGCACCTGCTCCTGCCGGTGGTCACCAACCCGAAAAAGGCCGCGCTGGCGCTCAAGTGGGCGGTGGAGGAGATGGGGCGGCGTTACCGGCTCATGTCCGACAAGGGGGTCAGGAACATCGACTCCTACAACAGGGAACTGGAGAGAAGCGAGAAGGAGATCGCCGAGAACAAGGCGCGCGAGACGGTGGTCGTGGAGGAGATCGAGGAGGTCGAGGATCCGGACGACATGGAGGCGCGCGAGGCGGCGATCCAGGCCTTCCTGGAGAAGGAAGACCAGCTGGAGCACGGCCATCTCCCGTATATCGTGGTCATCGTCGACGAGCTCGCCGACCTGATGATGGTCGCCGGCCGCGAGATCGAGGAGTCCATCGCCAGGCTGGCCCAGATGGCGCGAGCCGCCGGGATCCACCTGATCCTCGCCACCCAGCGCCCCTCGGTCGACGTCATCACCGGTCTGATCAAGGCGAACTTCCCGGCCCGCATCTCCTTCCAGGTCTCCTCGAAGATCGATTCGCGCACCATCCTGGACGGCAACGGCGCCGAGTCGCTGCTTGGCGCAGGCGACATGCTGTTCCTCCCCCCCGGGACCTCGAAGATGCTCCGCTCCCACGGCGCCTTCGTCTCCGACGCCGAGGTGCAGCGCGTGGTGGAGTTCCTGAAGAAGCAGGGGAAGCCGGTCTACGAGAAGTCGATCCTGGAGATGAAGGCCACCGACGAGAAGGGGGGGGGCGACGAGGAAGAGCTGGACGAGCGTTACGACGACGCCCTGGCCCTGGTGGCTGAGGCCAAGCAGGCCTCCATTTCCATGATCCAGCGGCGTCTGCGCATAGGTTACAACCGCGCGGCGCGGATCATCGAGAAGATGGAGCAGGAGGGGGTGGTCGGCCCCTCCGACGGCACCAGCAAGCCGCGGGAAGTTTTCATAAACAAGTTATAAAGTTCAAAGTCAAAGACTCGCACACGGATATTACGGATCTGAAAAGATGCGGATAGTAGCAGGTTAATCTTGTAAAACGGGTAAATTCAGAAGCTTGAAGCTTGACTTTGTCTTTGCCCCGGAAGTTTTTTGCCTTACCTGCATTTATCGCCTTTGTTTCCGTTACATCCGTGTGCAGGCCTTTGACTCTGACTTTATCAAGGAGGTCCCATGAACGACATTCGCAAGGCAAACCTGGCGCACTTCGCCGTGACCATCATCGGCAAGGATCGGCCGGGCATCGTGGCGGATACCGCCGAGGTGCTCTACAAGGTCGGCTGCAACGTGGAGGACTCCTCCTGCACCATGCTGGGCGGAGAGTTCGCCATGATCCTGATCGTCTCCCATGAAAAGCCCTTTTCCAAGAAGAGGCTGGAAGCGGAGTTCGCCGCGAAAAACATGGGCAACGGCCTGTCGGCGTTCATCCGCTCCTTGAAGGACGACGAGGTCTGCTACCGGGAGCCGGTGGGTGAACTCTGCCTGGTATCGGTCTACGGCAGCGACAAGCCGGGGATCGTCTACCGCATCACCCGGGAACTCGCCGACCGCGGGGTGAACATCACCGACCTGAACACCAAGCTGATCGGCAGCCCCGCCGAGCCGGTCTATGTCCTGGTGCTCGAAGCGGCTCTCCCCCACGATCTGACGGTTGATGACGCCTCCCGCTTGCTGGAAAAACTGAAGAAGGAGCTGAGTGTGGAGATCTCGGTGCGGCTCATCACACCGGTCTCGTTCTGATATGGCCGTCCAGAATATAGTCAGCTATCCCGATCCCATCCTGAAGACCCCCTGTCCGCCGGTGCAGGTGATCGACGCAGCTGTTAGGCAGCTTGTCGACGACCTGGTGGATACCATGCATGCCGGACCCGGTTCGGTCGGCGTCGCCGCACCGCAGATCGGCGTGTCGCTCAGGGTCTGCGTCATAGATGTCTCCAAGAACCGTTACGGCAAGGAGAACAACCACGGCCTGCTCTTGATGGTGAACCCCGAGATCCTGGCGCGCAGCGGGAGCGCCGTGATGCGGGAGGGGTGCATGAGCGTCCCGGACTACACCGGCGACGTGGAGCGTGCCACCGAGGTGACCCTGCGCTATAGCGAACCCGACGGCACCGTGCGGGAGCTCCATGCTACCGGTTTCGAGGCGGTCGCCATCCAGCACGAGATGGACCATCTCGACGGCATGCTGTTCCTGGACCGGATCACCTCCCTGAAAACCGGCCTGTTCAGAAGGAAGAGCTACAAGTAGGTCAAAAACTCGCACACGGATTGAACGGAAACGTGCGGATAAAAACAGATAAAGCGATTAAACCAAAGGTCCTGGTTTTCCCGAAAAGTTCCGTTTCATCTGCCTTTATCCGTATGTTACCGTCAAATCCGTGTGCGACGCCTTAAGTTTTGCAGTACGGGTGAAGTTATGAAATGGTTATTGATCGGAGCGGCCGGGCTCTACCTTTTCGGATCGTTCAGGCGGCCGCTCTTCGTCGCAGCCCTGCTGCTGGAGCTTTGCTACCTCGCCCTGCGCGGCATCGCCCTTGGCAGGCTGCCTCTCATCGGCCCGCAGGACACCCTCGCCTTCTTCTCCTGCTCCATCGCGCTTATGTCGCTTCCCTTCGTCTACTCCCGTGAGCTTGCCGGCCAGAGAAGTTTTTTCTGGAGCTGCGGCTCCCTTGCCGCGCTCTTCGCCCTGCTGGCCCTGCCGTTTCCCACCCTGAACATGCCGCTTCCCCCCATCCTGGACACCTACTGGTTCGAGCTGCACGTGGCACTCGCCTTCTTTGCCTATGCACTGTTCGGCGTGGCGGCGCTCTTGGGAGGTGCCTTTCTTCTGCGGGGGGGGAGGGGCCTGCTCGATCTGCAATACCGGGCGGCGCTGGTGGGATACAGTTTCTTCTCCCTCTCCATGGTCACGGGGGGGATCTGGGGGTACTACGCCTGGGGGACCTACTGGTTGTGGACCCCGAAAGAGCTCTGGACCTCCATACTGTGGCTATTTTACTCCATGTACCTGCACCTCAGGGCGAAGGGGCAGGGGTGGGACCGGGCCTTTGCCTGGCTGGGGATCTGCGGATTCTTCGTGGCGCTCTTCACCTACCTCGGAGTCAGCATGCTGCTGAGGAGCTCGCACAGCTTTTAACGTCAAGAGCGTCGCACACGGATTAAACGGAGGGGGCGGATAACGGCAGATAAAACAAAATCTTAGGGTAGAATCTTTTCAACCACATGCGCGAAGGAGGTTGAAATGATCTACGAAGAGATTACAGGGAAAATTCTTAAAGCATTTTACAAGGTTTACAACACGCTGGGATACGGATTTCTGGAGAAGGTATACGAGAACGCCCTGGTCATCGAGTTGATGAAGCTTGGCCTCAACGTAAAACAGCAGAAATACATCCCGGCATATTATGATGGCGCACCGGTAGGAGACTATTCGGCGGATGTTCTTGTTGAAGACGTAGTCATTCTCGAACTCAAAGCTGCAGAAGGTATGCGTAACGAATTTTATGCCCAACTTACTAACTATCTCAAGGCAACTGACAAAGAGCTCGGCTTTGTTCTGAACTTCGGCAGGAAGCCTGAATTCAAGAGGATATTCTTTACCAACGATATAAAAGAAGCCTTACATTACCGAATGTTACCGGAATAAAGCCGTTGACTGATTTTGGTTTAGAAAACTAGATTGGTTCATCTGATTTTATAGCCTTTGTTTCCGTTTAATCCGTGTGCGACGCTCTTGACGTCAGCCTTTGTCGTTTGCCCTTGATGTTGTTTGGAGTTCGGAGTGCTAAAAAATCTCTATACCCGCCTTTGCTCCCTGAACCTGGGCCTGTGGCTCATGTCCGGTGTGATGCTCGCACTGGCGGTCGGCTCCTTCTCGCGCGGCAGTTCGGAGTCGGCCGGCCTGAACGACATGCCGCTTCTCCTCTGGCTGCAAAAGGCCCCCCTTTCCTTTTCCTGGTGGCTCTGGCTTACCGTGGCGCTCATCGCGCTCCTCTGCCTGAACGCCCTTTTGTGCAGCATCGAGGCGCTCAGGAGCAAGGGGAGGAGCATCGCGCCCCACCTGATGCACCTGGGCTTTCTCTTGGTGGTCCTGGCACACCTATTCTCCGCCTACGGCGGCTTCAAGCAGACGCTCCAACTGGGCGAAGGGGGCTCCATCGGCTTTCCGGACGGCGAGCGGGTGCGGGTCGAAAGGATAACCACGGAGGTCACTTCCATGGGGATGATGAGCGGGTATCGCGCAGATCTGCGGCTGGAGGGGGGGAGGGTCAGCGGAATCGAGCCCAACAGCCCGCTGTTTCACAAGGGGTACGGCATCTACCTGAAGCATGTGGAGCTGACGCCGGCGCCGGTGGCGCTCGTGGAGATCCACCGGGAGCCGGGAGCCCTCCTGGCGCTGCTCGGCGCGCTCTTTTTCACCGGGGGAAACCTGATGCTGCTCGCCAGGAGAAAGTGAGCATGAAAAAAGGGCGCCTTGCGGCGCCCCCGGTGCTGCCTGCTACGCTACTGCAGCCCTTTGCTACTTCGCTACCGTGACGTTCTTTATCACGACCGGGGTCGTCGGCACGTCGGCGAAGCCGGATTTCATGGCGGTCTGCGTGGCGGCGATCCTGTCCACGACATCCATCCCCTCGACCACCTTGCCGAATACGGCATAGCCATACGTCATCGGGCCGCCCGGCCTGTGGTTCAGGAAGTCGTTTTTCGCCACGTTGATGAAGAACTGGGAGGAGGCGGAATCGACCATGTTGGTGCGCGCCATGGCGAGGGTGCCGCGGTCGTTCTTGAGACCATTGGCCGCCTCGTTCTTGATCGGCGGCTTGGTCTCCTTCTGGGTCATGCTGGCGGTGAAGCCGCCCCCCTGGATCATGAAGCCGGGAATGACCCTGTGAAAGATGGTGCCGTTGTAAAAGCCGCTTTTCGCGTAGTCGAGAAAGTTCTTCACCGAAATGGGAGCCTCCTTCTCGAACAGCTCGACCTTCACGTTTCCGAGGCTCGTCTCGATAACCAGCGTCGGATTTTTGGACTCCGCTGCGAGGGCGCTCCCGGCCAGGCAAAGCCCCAAAAGCAGCAGGCAGACAAATCTTTTCAGCATGTGAGAATCCTCCTTTTAAACAGTTTTGGTTGGATATTTATAAGCCAATCGCAGGCTCCGGTCAACCCTCAAGGCGTCTGCGGGCAATAAAAGGTTTGACAGATCACCCGCCACCGTGGAAAATGTGCAGCGTTATCAAAATTTTGGAGGTGCGATTCCTTGCAGATTCAATTCGGTACCGACGGTTGGCGTGGCGTGATCGCCGACACATTTACCTTTGAAAATCTCTCCCTGGTGGCCCAGGCCGCCATGGACTATATGCACAACGAGGGGCTGGCCGAGAAGGGGCTGGTGATTGGCTACGACAGGCGTTTCCTCTCCCGCGAGTTCGCGGAGCGTGTCGCCGGCATCGCGGCGGGAAACGGCATCAAGAGCTGGCTCTCCGAAGGATACGCCCCGACGCCCGCCGTCTCCTGGGCGGTCCACGAGCGGGGTGCCGGCGCCGGCGTGATGATCACCGCAAGCCATAACCCCCCGCGCTACAACGGCTTCAAGGTCAAGGAATCTTTCGGCGGCTCGGCGAGACCTGCGACCACCAAGATCCTGGAGCAGATGGTGGCGGACAACATCGCCGGCTCCCGCCCCGTGCTCGCCGTGACCCTCGCCGAGGCCCTCGCCTCGGGCCTCGTGCAGCTCTTCGACGCCTCGACCCCCTACCTGAACCAGCTGGCCAGGTACGTCGACCTGGAACTGATCCGCTCCGCCGGCATCAAGGCCGTGGTCGACCCGATGTTCGGGGCAGGCTCCGGCTTCCTGCCGCATCTCGTGCCGGGGATCACCGAGATCCACGGTACCGAGAATCCCTCCTTCGGCGGACATCCCCCCGAGCCGATCGCCGAGCACCTCTGCGAGCTGTCGGCCCTGGTGGAGAGCGGCGCCTTTCAGGTCGGGCTGGCGCTCGACGGTGACGCGGACCGCATCGGGGCCATCGACGAGCGCGGCGAATTCTTCTCCTCGCACCGGATCTTCACCGTGCTTTTGCGTCACCTCTACGAGAGGAAGGGGGTGCGCGGCGGCGTGGTGAAAACGGTCTCCACCACGCGGATGATCGACCTTCTGGCGGCCAAGTACGACCTGAAGCTGTTCGAGACCCCGATCGGCTTCAAGCATATCTGCGAGATGATGCTGGAGCACGACATCCTGATGGGGGGCGAGGAATCCGGCGGCCTCGGCGTGAAGGGGCACATCCCGGAGCGCGACGGCATCCTGATGGCGCTCCTGCTGCTGGAGGCGATGGCGATGAGCGGCAAGGGGCTGTGGGCGCTTCTGGAAGAGACCATGGACGAGATCGGGCACTTCCACTATGCACGGATCGACCTCCCGATCGAGAACTCCGCCAAGCACAGGCTCATGGAGGAGCTTGCCGAAGGGACGCTGGCAACCATCGCCGGTTTCGAGGTGGTGCAGCACAATTTCAGCGACGGTTTCAAGTACATCTTCGAGGACGGCTCCTGGCTCCTGATCCGCCCGTCGGGGACCGAACCGGTGCTGAGGCTCTACAGCGAGGCGGGGGACCCGGCCAGGGTGACCCTGCTCCTGCAGGCTGCGCGCGGCATCGCAGGCGTTTAGGGATCTCTGCCGACCGGCAAATACCTTGAAATGACGCGATGCTTCTGTTATAGGATATGGTTCGCGTCAAAAATTCAGCACCGCTCAAGGAGTCATCCATGGCGAATCCTCAGTTGATTATGTACGACGAGGAATTCAAGCAGATAAATGCCGTTATCGAGAAGCTCCTCAGGGA
>DNRQ01000091.1:0-648 GCA_003499925.1 Geobacter sp. | reverse complement strand
GGGGAGAAGGACAACCTGCACATCTCGATCGTGGCCGGGCGGGTGATCCTGGTGGTGCTCTTCGACAGCCGCTCGTCGCTGGGCCTGGTCCGGCTCCGGGTCAAGAAGGCCTCCGAGGAGCTCGCCACCATCTTCGGTCGGCTGATGCAAAAGAGCGAGGAAAAAGAGAAGAGCGGCGAGAGCGAATTCCCCTTCGCCGAGATCACCGACGACGATATAGACAATCTGTTCAGCTAACTATAAGAGGTAATGTCGGATGTCCTTCATCAACTACGCTTCCCGTGAAATCAACTGCAAGATCGTCTACTACGGCCCGGGCCTGTGCGGCAAGACGACCAACCTGCAGTTCGTTTACCAGAAGACCGCCCCGGAAGCGAAGGGGAAGATGATCAGCCTTGCGACCGAGACGGAACGGACCCTTTTCTTCGATTTCCTTCCCCTGGCGCTGGGCGAAATTCGCGGCTTCAAGACGCGCTTCCACCTTTACACGGTCCCCGGCCAGGTCTTCTACGACGCCTCCAGGAAGCTGATACTGAAGGGGGTGGACGGTGTCGTGTTCGTGGCCGACTCCCAGGAAGAGCGGATGGACGCCAACATCGAGAGCGTCGAGAACCTGCGCATCAACCTGATCGAGCAGGGTTACGACCT
>DNRQ01000011.1 GCA_003499925.1 Geobacter sp. | reverse complement strand
GCGCCGGAGCTACCCCATCCCCACCCCCACCCTCCCCTTGAAGGGGAGGGAGTTTTCGCAGCGGAAGACCAGCGCTAATCAGGTCTCTTCATGTCATTGACGGCGTCCTTTACCTTATCTCCGGCTTTTTCCATCTGCTGGCCGGCTTTTTCGGCGGTTCTGTCGATTTCCTTGCCGGCACGCTCCGCCGGGCCTTCCTTTTTGCATCCGGACAGTCCGGCGACCAAGGCGCCCAGCGCCAGCGCTGCGACAACACTCCTGTTGATTTTCATCATGTGGCATCTCCTTTCAGTGTGATCATCATGAGTTCTTGGCGTGAATACCCCTTCGGTTTCCAGGTATCCCGCCTTTGTGCGGCATAGAGCTGCATCGCAACTAGCGTGCCCGAGAAGATGCGACGAGGCTTATAGTCTAAGGGTCTGATTTCAAGGATGAAATAAATCTGAAAGGAAGGGAGTCGATAAAAAGAGGCCGGCAGTTTCCGTCACATTCGGCGGATCTGCCATATAACAGCCCTCCCCCCATCAGCCGTAGCCTTGGCGAAGGCTGATGGGGAGGGTTGGGGAGAGGGTGACGAGGGTGAGCCGACAGATGGAGCTCAACTCAGTAACGGGCTCGGCTCCGATGAAGCCGGAGTCTTGGTTTCAGTCAACCAGCCAGTCGCGATCACGAGGTATCGCCTCATCCGCCGCTTTCCGTAACTGGCAGCGGGATGCCGCACATATCGATTAAGAGATCTTCCGCACCTTGAAGAATCTCCCTTTGATTTTGTTCCCGCTCAGGCAGGCCAGGGCCTGCGGCGCAGTTCCCCGCATGACCGCCACGTAGGCATGGAAATCGAGGACATCGATCTTGCCGACCTCGCTCCCCGCAATGCCCGCCTCGCCGGTCAGCGCGCCCAGGATATCGCCGGGACGCACCTTGTTTTTGCGACCGCCGTCGATGCACAGGGTCACCATGGGGGGCGCAAGCGGCCCGCCGGCTGCCACGCTGAGCGATTCGATCCTGCCCCGGGCAATGGTGCTCCCCAGAGCGGTCTCTATGGTCTGCACCCGTCGGCTTTCCTGTTCCGTCACCAGGCTGAGCGCCAGCCCCTGCTCTCCTGCCCGTCCGGTGCGACCGATCCGGTGGATATGGACTCCCGGTTCGCGGGAGAGCTCGTAATTGATCACCGCCGAGAGCTCCTTGATGTCGAGCCCGCGGGCAGCGACGTCGGTTGCCACCAGTACCGAACAGCTTTTGTTAGCAAAACGCACCAGCACCTCGTCGCGCTCACGCTGCTCCAGATCGCCGTGGATGGCGAGCGCCGACAGGCCCCGCTTGACCAGGGCCTCGGCCACCTCCCGGCACTCCTTCCTGGTGTTGCAAAAAACAAGCGTCGATTCCGGGCGGTAATGCCCGAGCAACCGTGCCAGCGCTGCGGTCCGCTCCTCCTTATCCACCTGGTAGAGCAGCTGCTCGATGGCCCCCTCGTCGTGCAGCTCGTCGACGGTGACCTGCACCGGTTGGTGCTGGATGGTCGCGCTCATGGCGGCAATCGCCTCCGGATAGGTGGCGGAGAAGAGCAGGGTCTGCTTTTTGACCGGGGTGGCGGCTATGAGCGCAGCGATCTCCTCCTGAAATCCCATGTCGAGCATGCGGTCGGCCTCGTCGAGGACCAGCGTCTGCAGCAAGGAGAGGTCGAGAGAGCCGCGACGCAGATGATCGAGGAGACGGCCGGGGGTACCGACCACGACATGGGCGCCATGCTCAAGCGAGCCCAGTTGCGGTCCGAAAGGAGAGCCGCCGCAGAGGGTGAGGACCCTGATGTTCTCGGTGCAGCGGGCGAGGCGGCGAAGCTCCTTGCCGACCTGATCGGCCAGTTCGCGGGTGGGGCAGACGACCAGCGCCTGCACGCGGGACGAGGTGACCACCAGGCGGGAGAGCAGCCCGATGCCGAAGGCGGCGGTCTTGCCGCTGCCGGTCTTCGCCTTGGCGATCACATCCTTGCCGGCCAGGATCGGCGGCAGGCTGTGGGACTGAATCGGCGTCATCTCGGCGTAGCCCAGGGAAGCGAGGTTCTTGAGCAGGGCGGGATTTAAATGGAGTGCGGAAAATGCAGTAGCGGTCATGGGTTGCTCTTCTTATCTATTTGCCTACACCCTACCCCGGGCAGAACCAGCCGTCCAGCGTTCCATGGCTTTCAACCATAATGAAAACCGGCCTGGTCGCCCCGGCATAGCTCTAATGCCGGGCCAGATCGTACCCGGTGCTGTCTATCCTGGCCAGCCGCTTCCCCAGCAGCTTCTCAATCACCTTGAAGTGCGGCATCTCCTCGGGACAGAGCAACGACACGGCGACTCCGGCTGTCTCTGCGCGACCGGTTCTACCGATGCGGTGGATGAATTCGGCCGGAGAGCGGGGGAGTTCGTAGTTGACGACATGGGGCAGAAACTTGATGTCGATGCCGCGGGCGGCCAGGTCGGTGGCCACAAGCACCCGCACCGTACCGGCTTTAAATGCGGCGAGCGCCTGGGTCCGTCCTCCCTGGCTCATGCCGCCGTGAAAGGTTGCGGCGCTGATTCCATTGGTGAGCAGCTTCTTGACCACGATGTCGGCCCGCCGCTGCGACGCGGTGAAGACCAGCACCTGCTGCCAGTCGCCGGTCTTGATCAGATATCTGAGCAAGGGGCCTTTGAGGGTCGGATCGACCGTATAGATCTCCTGTGTGATGAGATCCGGCTCTGACTCCTCTTCCCTGATCACGACCTGCAGCGGATCGTGCAGCAAACTGATCGCCAGTTGCCGTACCTCCTCCCCGAAAGTGGCTGAAAACATGAGATTCTGCCGCTTCTCGGGAAGCAGCGCAAGGACGCGCTCAAGTTCCTCCCGGAAACCCTGCTCCAGAAGCTTGTCGGCTTCATCCAACACCAAAACGGCGACCGTTGACAACTGCACGCTGTTCCTGGCAACCAGATCCAGCAGACGGCCGGGAGTGGCGATCAGCAATTCGATCCCCTTCAAATCGATCATCTGCGGGTTTATGGCGACTCCGCCAAACACCGCAGCGGTCTTAACCTTCGGGGTCAGGTTGCGACCCAACTGCTGCACAACCTCGCCGATCTGGGCGGCCAGTTCCCGGGTCGGCACAAGGATCAAGGCCTTGAGTCCCCGCCGCTTGCCCGGTTCGGGGGATTGGGCGAGCTGCAAGAGCGGCAGGGCAAAGCCCGCCGTCTTGCCGGACCCGCTCTTGGCGATGGCCAGCAGATCTCTCCCCTTAAGTATCGCCGGAATGACCTGGCTCTGAACCGGATAGGGACGCTGGAACTTCTGCCGGGCGACCGCTTGCTGCAACTGCTCCGTTAAACCAAGGGATGAAAATCCCATGCATGCTCCCCTTGAAAAGCGCCGGACTTCAAGCGTTTGATGGTGATGCGCCAGCGCCAGGCAGGGCGCACAAAAAAAGGCCAATCATGGAGCTGGCCCGTGCTCTAATTTTGAGCGGTGACGCTTTAGTCTGAAAGGGCATCTTAGCCCAAACATAAGGGGGTTTGCAAGGAAAGCTACGTAAAACGGCGATTACCATAAAATCACCGGGTCGTTCAGTAGAGCTGTGATAATGTCTTATGCGTAGCGTGATAGGCTGGAGACTTTTACTGACGTGTATATACAAGTTGTCTACAAGGTGCTATGGTTGAATGGGATGAAGCAAAAAGGCATAAGAACCTTGAAAAACACAGCCTTGACTTTCGGGATGCGCGGCTTCTGTTCGATGGTCGAAATGTCGTCCATGTGCCTGCGTTCAAAAACGAGGAGGCTCGCTTTGCTTCTGTCGCCATGATCGATGGGAGATTTTACACCGTGATCTGGACCTGGCGGGGAAATCATCGCCGGATCATATCATTCAGGAGAGCACGCAATGCCGAAGAAGGAGCATATCGTCAAATACACGGATGAAGAATTGGTCAAGGTGGTGAAGGAGGAGGGGACCCTATCAAATTGGGAAAAAGCCGCCGCCATGTCAGAGGCCGAGATCGAGGCACGCGTTGCGTCAGACCCCGATGAAGCCGAGATGGTGATGGACTGGGACAACACCACCGTCGAACTCCCGCCATCAAAGGTTGTGCTGAATATGCGAGTCGATAAGGAAGTGCTGGATTACTTCCGTAAGACCGGCAAAGGGTACCAGTCTCGCATCAATGCAGTATTGCGGTCGTATGTCGATCAGTGTGAGCAACGGCTGCATCAAAAGGGGTAGCAAACGCAGACTCGCTGGCGCAAATTTGATTTCAGCAAGTGCGGCCGCCGTTGCCTGGCGTCCCCTCCCCTCCCCGCGGAAAAGGTCATACGGCAATCTCCAGAAATTCCTCTCTGGCCATCATTTCCCATTGAAGGTTTTCATCGAGCGGCTGAGAGGAAATGATGCCGGAGGTTTCTGAACAGGATTTATACAAGGAATAGTATTCCGGCTCTTTGGAATAATCACGATAGGCAAACAGTCTTGCCCCGTCGCTGAAAAGGCAATTGAGAGCGGAAAACTTGTATCCCCGCTTGATCAGGGCGACTGTATCAAGAAAGGACTGGCCCAGATCAGGGGATTGAGCACTCATGAAACGGTAGAAAAACACCTCCGTATCCAGGGCGTCTTCACCGAGACCTGGAATCCTTATATCAGGAAGCAGACCTTTGTATCCGTACACCACTCCGTTATGGGCAAAAACGACGTTGTTGTGATGGAAAGGATGGGCGTGCCGGGTGCAGGTGGTGTCGTTCCAGGCGGACTTGCGCAGATGGAGGATCACCACCGGCGACCTCCCTACCCCGCTTAGAATTTCGATGACTTTATCCGCTTCATCCAGCAGATTGCCTCCACTTTTGCGGACTATCAGTTCCCCGCCCCGATAGAGGGCCAACCCCCAGCCATCCCCGTGCCCGGGAGGATCACCGGCCATGACGTTGCCGCTACGCGCAAGCCGGCAGAAATTCCGGACTATTTTTTCGTGCCTGGAATATTCAAAATTGGTGACGCCGAGAAGTCTGCACATCAGAAGATATACCTCGCTACTGTAACGGCCACGACTATCCCGACGAAATCGGCAACCAGGCATACCGGCACAAGATAACGTGTTTTCTTGATGCCTATTGCGCCCAGGTAGACTGCCAGCACATAGAAGGTGGTCTCCGCGCTACCCATGATGACTGCGGTCATTTTACTGGCCATGGAGTCGGGACCGGTGCTCTTGACTATGTCGGTGAAAAGCGCGGTCGAGGCGCTGCCGGAGAGAGGCTTGATGATCGACATGGAAATGACTTCGATGGGAATATCCATGAATGCGAACAACTGGTAAAAGCCGTTTCTCAGGAAGTCGAAGGCGCCGGAAGCCT
Source organism: Geobacter sp. (assembly GCA_003499925.1). Taxonomy (GTDB): domain Bacteria; phylum Desulfobacterota; class Desulfuromonadia; order Geobacterales; family Geobacteraceae; genus Geomonas. Next base: position 39,731 of record DNRQ01000011.1, on the reverse strand, counting down.
GAAAGCCTTTGATGGCGACGAAAATGGTCAAAAGATAAGGGAATATGTTCAGGATGATGCCCGGCCCTTCCTTGGCCCCCGCAATAAAGGAATCATAGACCCTGACTTTCTTAAAGGTCCCGTACAAAATGGTGAACAGAATGAACAATGGAATGATGAGCAGTGACAGGTAATTGACGTATTCGATCATCTAAGCACCTTCCTGAAACTGAACAGTATCAATAACGCTGCCATTGCAGAAACAACGGTGGCAATCAGCACCGGGAGCACGACTGCGGCGGGGCTTGCGGCGTTGTAGCTGGCAAGGATGCCGATCACTGAAAACGGGATCAACTGGACGCTGGCGGTATTGATCACGATAAATATCATCATCTCGAAGGTGACGGTCTCCTTGTCCTCGTTGAGCGTATCGAGTTCCTGCATCGCCTTGATCCCCAGAGGGGTGGCAGCGTTGCCAAGACCGAAGAGGTTGGCCAGTACATTCAAAGTGATGGCCGAAATTGAAGGATGATCATCGGGGATGTTCCGGAACAGGCGAGAAATGATCGGCTTGAATAAATGCGCGATCCGGAAAATGAGCCCCGAATCTTCCAGTATCCGGGTTATCCCCATCCAGACCGAAACGATGCCGAGCAGAAAAAGGGAGATCTCAACCGCGGATTTGGCACCCTCAAATATCGACTTGGTGAAGGGTTCCAGGTTCCCGGTAAATATGGCAAATACGATGCTGACGGAAAGTAGGATCAGCCATATAAGATTCATTATCGCGCCCCTGGAAACGACATTTTCTTTATCACGAGCTGTTTTTTCCGCGTGTCCAGCTCGACCTCCGCACCTACAGGCAGGGTTATTTTGTCCGCGACATGGCCCACATAGGGACAATGGACAACCGGGAAATCCAGCTCCATCTGTGAGGCCAAGATATCATAAACCTGCCTGCTTTTGATGCCACGGAAATCGCCCAGGACAACGGCTTTGACCCCCTTGAATTTGCCGGCAAGAATCCACTGCGTCAGATAACGATCAACCTGATGCAGCTTCTCATCGACATCCTCAAGAAAGAGTATCGAATTGGCTGTTTCCATCTCCCAGTCGGTGTCGATCAGAGCAGTAAGGGTAATGAGATTGCCACCCTTGAGAACACCGGTGGCAGTGCCGGGATTATAGACCTTTACCGGCACTCCCTTGAACAGGTTTTTCTCCGGGTACCCCTTCATAGCGTTCATAAAAGAGTCGAGCGTGAATGCCGTTGGCGCATCCAGATTGATCACCATCGGGGCATGCAGGGTTACGGCTCCGGTGCGCTCATAAATCGGGTTCAGCAGTGCGCTCAAATCGCTGAAACCGGCGATGATCTTGGGGTGTCTTCTTATCAGCTCGAAATCGATGTAGGGGAGGGATTTCATGGCGCTATACCCACCGCGCAGGGCCAGGATTATATCCGTACCAGGATCGGCATACGCTGCATGAATCTGCTCCGCTTTCTCTCGTGGCGAGGGGAGCAGCTTGGGAAATTCGGGATTGATCACGTTGAAGCCGAGCTTCGAGAGTTGCCTGATCCCGCCCGTGAAATCACTTTTCTTCTTTATCAAATAACTAGGGGTGACAATGAAGACATTATTCACCGTAAACCTCCGTAATTCCAGGTAGCATCCTGAATCGGTCATTTCACCAGCCGGCAATTCCGAGGCGGTTGGCGGCGGTACCCAGTATATTTACATTTACGCCTTGATAACCGCAAGCGGAAGTTTCACCATCACATCCACGAACGTCACCCTGGTTTGCTACGGCTCTCCAAGCAAACAAGGCCGTAGTCACTGGAGCTTCCCCCGGTGATAACGGCCTTTTTTTTGTCGTTGCCTGACGGAACTATCTACCAAACAAAGGTACTGGTCAAAAATGGGACCTTCCCCCTTTAGCAAAGGGGATCGAGGGGGATTTAGTCAGCTCAGGTGGGCAAAATCCCCCCTTGCCCCCNNGTGCCCTCCGGGGGAGGGGACAATTTGGCGATCAGGCTATGGCGGTAATTTACTCAGTCCCCCCCGACGCCGCGGCTGGCCGTGGGCACTCCATACCATGCCGTTTGGGGCGAACAGCTGAATCGGTGCGAGCTGCAGATCGGCATTAATAAGCAAGGAGAACAGGAGAAGCAGGGGGAGTGCTTGGTGCCTGAATATGGATCGGAGGTCGTGAAACGAAATCGCCCCCAGCCGAAGTCAGCCGGGGGCGTTGATTTTAATGCTCCCATGCACGATCATCCCGACTCCGCTTTCAGGCGAAAACCGCCCTCACCTTGGCCAGCAGGTCGTGCGGCGTCATCGGCTTGGATATGAAGTTGATCCCCTCGTCAAGGACCCCTTTTTTGCTGATGATGTCGGCGGTGTAGCCGCTTAGGAAGAGCACCGGCACCTTGACTGCCGACTTGCAGATCGCCTGATACGCCTCCTTGCCGTTCATCCTGGGCATCACCACGTCCAGGATAAGGAGCTGAATGGCGCTTTTGTGCCTGGCGAACTTGGAGACGGCATCCTCGCCGTCCAAGGCCTCGATCACCTGGTAACCGAATTCCCTGAGCGTGTGCGAGATGAACTTTCTCACGTTGCAGTCGTCCTCGGCTACCAGGATGGTTTCCGTCCCTCCTGAGGGGAGCAGTCGCGATGCCGCAGGCACAACCTTCCGGATGGCCGAGTCGAGGAGTTTGAAGTAGATCTTGAAGGTGGTCCCTTTTCCCGGCTCGCTGTACACGCTGATCTCGCCGTTATGCTGCTGGATGATGCCGTACACGATGGAAAGGCCGAGACCGGTTCCCTGGCCGGGTTCCTTGGTGGTGAAGAACGGCTCGAAGATCCTCTGTCTGGCGATCTCGCCGATGCCCGTCCCGGTGTCGCAGACCGATAACACCGCGTAGGCACCCGGCTCCAGGAGCAGCCCGGGGCAGTTGTCCGTCACGTCGAGTCGCTCGGTCCTGATAAGGAGGGTACCGCCGCTCGACATGGCGTCGCGCGCGTTGGCCGCCAAATTCATCAACACCTGTTCCAGCTGTCCGCTGTCCGCGTTGATCACAAGTTCCCGCGGATCCAGCACGGTCTTGAATTCGATGTCCTCCCCGATGATGCGCAAAAGGAACCTGTCGATCCTCTTGACGATGTCGTTCAGTCGCCTGGGCCCGGGCTCGATGACCTGCTTGCGGCTGAAGGAGAGCAGACCTTTGGTGAGGTTTACCGCCCGGTCCGAGGCGGAAAGGATCTCGGTCACGTAATGTTTGTGGGGATTCCCCTCTTCCAGCTGCATGTCGAGGATGCTCCCGAACCCTATTATTGCGGTCAGCATGTTATTGAAGTCGTGCGCGATCCCGCCGGCCAGGGTGCCGACCGCCTCCATCTTCTGGGATTGCCTCAACTGCTCTCCCAGCTCCCTGCGGTCGGTGATGTCGCGCCCTTCCGGGATCAGGAGCACGACCTTCCCCTCCTCGTCCCGGACCGGCTTGATGGAAAAGTCGAAATAGCGGAGGTTTTCGTCCGCTCCCCTGTGGGTCACCTCGAAGCGCACGAATGTTCCGGCCGCGGCCTTGGCGACCGCCTCTTGCAGCTGCGCTTTCAACTCGGCGTTCTGGCTCCACCAGTGGGACTCCCAGAACACCTTGTTGACCACCTGGCACTGGTCGAGTCCGCTGAAGTCGAGCGAGGTCCGGTTGGACTGAAGCAGGATGCCGGACGGGGTCATGAGCCCCATCAGCTCGAAGGCGTGGTCGAAGATCGCCTGGAAGGTCCTTTCGCTGCTGCGCAGCGCCTCCTCGGTCTGCTTGCGCTCGGCCACCTCCTTCTGCAAATCCCGGTTCAGCTCCTCCAGCTGGGCCGTGCGCTCCTGGACCCGCTGTTCCAGCGAATCGTTGGCGCCCTTAAGCTCCCGGGTCAGTTTCCTCAGTCGCAGGTGCACGCCGACACGCGCCAGCACCTCCTCCCTCTGGAACGGCTTGGTGATGTAATCGACGCACCCCGCCGCGAAGCCTCTCAACTTGTGCTCGGTCTCGGCGAGGGCGGTCATGCAGATGACCGGGATATCCCCGGTCTTCTCATGCGCCCTGAGGCGGCGGCAGGTCTCGTAGCCGTCGATACCCGGCATCATGATGTCGAGCAGGATGAGGTCCGGCACCGCGTATTGCGCCCGTTTCACGCCGCTGTCGCCGTCTTCGGCGGCAAGGACGGTGAAGTTGACCTCCTCGAGAAGGTCGGTCATTATGGCGAGGTTGTTGGGATCATCGTCTATGATCAATACGACCGGCTCATTCTCGATGATCCAGGCCCGGTCCTTCCTGCTGCTCTCCATGCTTCCTCTCCCCTGCCCTGCATCCCAATTCACGGCTCAAGCGCTAATCGATGCTATCTATTCGGCGCTGCGGGACTTTTTTAAAGCTTTTTCTGCCGCAAACTGCCGGGAGGCTGATTATTTCAGACCAACCGATCTCGCGCCGCCGCCCCTGCCGGCACCATGATCACGGTTTCTCCTCAACGCCCAGGTGCAGTTCCACCAGGGCCAGGACCGCCTTGGTCTTGAAGGAGCCGGCCAATTCGGAGAGCTTGGCGGCAAAGGGTCGCCAGGCATCCCCCTGCTCCGCCCCGGCACCCCAGGCCTGTATTTTCCGCATGTCCCCCAAAAGCGCCAACCGGTAGAGCTGCTCCAGCTCCGCGTGCGGCGGCGCCACCAGCGCATCGGAGGTCTGCTTCCTCTTTTCCAGGAGCAGAGGAGACGGCGCGGCGGGTGCTCTCTCCCATACCAGCTCCAGCTGCTGCCCGATCTTCTCCAAAAGGAGGTCGATGCGGATCGGCTTGGCCAGGAAGTCGTCGCAAAGCGATGCGAAAGCCTCCTTGCGCACCACCGTGGCGGAGGCGCCGATGATCCTGATTTCCGGGCAGAGGGAGAGGAGGCGCAGTTTCTGGGCCGCCTCCTGGCCGTCCATCCCCGGCATCACCAGATCCAAAAGGACCAGGTCGGTGTGATTCCTGCTCACCTGGACCAGCGCCCCCTGGCCGTCGCAGGCCGAAGCGACGCCAAAACCGAGCGGCTGCAGCAGCGAAACCAGCATCGCCGAGTTGTTCGCGTTGTCGTCCACCACCAGTATCCGCCTGCGCCTCCCCTGGTACCCTACCACCCGGTACTCGGCAAGCTCCGGGGGTATTCCGGGATCGGCCACCGTGGCGAGCGGGACCTCCAGCCTGAAGGTGCTTCCCCTTCCGGGTTCGCTTCTTACCTCCATGCGCCCCTGCATCAGTAAGGCGAGCCGCTTGCTGATGGTAAGCCCCAGACCGGTCCCCTCGGTCACCTGCCGGTTGCTCGCCAGCTGGGTGAACGGCTCGAAGACGCTCTCCAGCTTCTCCTCGGGGATGCCGATGCCGGTGTCGATGACCTCGCACCAGAAAAGGCCCGTTCCTTCCCGGAGGTAGCCCACCCTGAGGGTCACCCCCCCCTGGCAGGTGTATTTCAACGCGTTGCTCAAGAGGTTCAACAGGATCTGACGCAGCTTTCTCTCGTCCCCGCGCAGGAATTCCGGCAGTTCGCCGGCCTCCAGGTAGGCGAAGCTGAGATCCTTTTCCTCGGCGTGTATCCTGGTGATATTCAGGACCTGACGCAGCAAGACGACGAGGTTGAACGGCCGATCGTCCAGCTCCATCTTGCGCGCCTCGATCTTGCCGACGTCCAGGATGTCGTTGATCAGCATCAGCAGGTGTTCCCCGCTGGAGCGTATGACGTCCACCTGCTGGCACTGCGGGGCGGAGAGGTTATCCTGGCGCTTGAGTATCTGGGCGTATCCCAGTATGGCGTTAAGCGGGGTGCGCAGCTCGTGGCTCATATTGGCCAGGAACTCGCTCTTGGCCCGGTTGGCGGATTCGGCGGCGTCCTTGGCCCCCCTGAGCTCCTCATGGGCCTTGGCGAAGGCGTCGGTCAGGTCGTTCACGCCGATCACCAGCCTGCGCCACTCCCCCTGGAAAGGCTCCGGGTTGCTGCGGGGCTCCAGGTTCCCGGCCCGGACCGCCAGGATCAGGGCGTCCGTCTCGCGCAGCACCTGCTGGATGGTGTTTTTCATGGTGCCGAAGGCATCGGCGAGGCTCCCCATTTCTCCCCCCTGTCCGCGGCCGATCTCCTGATCGAGGTCCCCGCGGGCGATGCCGTTTGCCACCTTCACCATGCGCGTCAGCGGTCGGGTGGCCAGGGTGATCAGGAAGTAGGCGAGCAGACTGCTCGCCAGGGAGAAGACAAAGGCGAGCAGCAGCCCCTGGGTCACGATGCGGCTCTCGTTTTCCCGCATCGACTGCTTGGAAAAGCCGAGCCTGATCCACCCGATGTTCTCCCGCAGCTTTTTGACCTGTTCCGGGTCCTGGAAGATGTCGAAATCCTCCAGGGTCCGCACGGTGAAGACGGGGGCGAAGTAGACGAAGTCGTCGGCGTCCTCGGACATGAAGAGCGCCCTCCCCGGGGCAAGGGGGGGGATCCGCCGGGAGATGGGGGGGCCGTCGTGGATCAGCTCCCTTTGGGAGGAGTCGTAGAAGGTCACCGAGGAGACATCGGAGTTGGCCTTCAAAAAGGCCACCGTCCCCTTGAGCAGGTCCAGGTTTTCCGAAAGGATGGGAAGCTCGCCGGTCCTGGTGGCCAGGGTGGTGATGGTCTCGGCCCGTTTGACGATCTCGCGCCTCACCAGCGCCTTTTCGTTTTTTATCGAGACGTAGCTGTGCACCAGCGACATGACGATCAGGATCGGGATCATGAAGAACAGCGCCTTCATTTTAAAGGTCATTCTCACGGGAAGGTCCTCTTTGCGCTGCGCAGCATCTCTTCCGGCAGCCGGATACCCATCTTCCTGGCGGTATCGAGATTGATGAAGAGATCGAATTTCTTCGGAGGGGACGGAGGGATCTGTCCGACGTTGGCCCCCTTGAGGGCGCGGGTGGCGTAGTCGCCGATCAGCCTCCCCACGTGGACCGGATCGACCACCAGGGCGAAGAGCGCCCCGTCCTTCACGTTCCTTTCCGAAATCCCCAGCAGCGGGATCCTTTTTCTGAAGGAGAGGAGATACGCCTCCTCCATGGCGGTCGCCGTCAGCACCGTGACGTCGGGAAGGAGCAGGATGGCGTCGGCGCCGTTTAACTGCTGGAGCGTATTGACGAAATCAAAGCTGTTTTTGACGCTGTAGTTGGCAAGAAGTGCCGACTCCCCCCGGGCCAGCAGGTTGAGCTGGTCGCGGCTTCCCAGCACCGCGATCTGGTTCAGGTCACGCAGATGGCTGTTGGCCAGTTCGGCGTACTCCCTGGCGGGAGTCGCCATGTAGAACCCGGTGGTGTTGGGCCGGCTGATGACCGGCGGAATCACCACGAGATCGTAGATGACGAGGACCGATGGGGGGAGGCGCAGCGCTTCGGCGATCGCTTCCCTGCCGAGCGCCACTACGACCCTGGCATGCTCCTCGGCGACTACGGCGTCCAGCCTCCCCATTACCTGGGAGGGAGAGTAGGTTTTCAGCGGACTCTTGAGGGTTTTCCCGATCCCGGAGATGATCTCGACCACCGGTTTGAGTTTGGTATCGGCAACGATAAGGACATCGGCGGCATGACATAGGTGAGCGGAGAGGTGAAAAAGGACAATGGTCAAAAAAATCCGCTTGGAGAAGGTCATTTTCAGAAACCTATTTCGCTGTTCTGGTTTCGAGGTGTACGAAAAGGCGAACCTGCAACAAGCAGAACAAACAACCCCTGGATAAAGGACTCGGCTGGTAAAAGGCAGAACTGAGGCAGAAAGTTTCCATGTATTTCACAATACAACCTTCTAACTAAAAGCATCAAACGTCTTTGCATGAACCGTGACAGTCAATGCTGTTGAAACAGGTCACACACTATAGGTGGTACGGTGCCGGATTTCAACAAAAATGCAAGAAAAGAGAACCCTTGGCGACAAATCGGCAAATCCCCTGGCGCCTATCGAACTTGACGCTTGACAGACTAATGAAAGGTGTTGTAGCTTCAAGCGTCCGAGACGCTAATATGGTGAAATATTGGAGTTTTTTTACCTCGCAGGCAGCAACCTACAAGGAGATAGCGCCAGCTACCCTTGGGGATACCACATACAACAGGAGTACTGAAAATGGAAACCGAAACCCTGGTAGTGCTGGAAGAAGGAACCGAAGTGAACCTGGAAGGGCCGCTGGCCTGCTGCACTCTCACCCTGGCCGACATCTGGTAGCGTAGCGTCTGGTCGAAAACGAAGAAGGGGAGCTGACCTTCCCCTTCTTCGCTTCAAAACCCACAAAAATCTCCTCCCCCTTTTTCGGCACGGCCGAGCCAGATACCGACCAGGCACAGTCATCGCCCTGTCTCCATTTGGCATGCCGAGCTGGAGTTCCCATCTCGAAACGCCTGAAAGGGGAGCCAACGATCCCTTTTCAGGAACCAACCGCCATGCAACTGTCACGCTATTTGAAGATATACCCATGCACCGAGCAGCCGGGCAGGATCCTGCTTTACTCAACCAAACGCTCGGCTCTGATCCAAATCCCCGAGGCAACCCTGCGGGCCGCCCGGGACGGCACCCTGGCCGGAGCCGATCGGGATACGCTGGTGCGCCTGGGGTTCCTGGTGCCCGATCCGGCCGCCGAGCGTCTGGAGATGCGCGACATCTTCGTTAACGCCAACAGGCAGCGCCGCCAGTTCAACGCCATGGTGGTCCTGAACCTGGACTGCAACCTGGCCTGCGGCTACTGCTACGAGGACAACTTCCGCGGCAGTTTCTACATGTCCGCCGACACGGCCGATTTACTGGTAGAGAGCGTCATTGGCGGGCAGATAGCAAAGGGAAACGCGGTAAAGCTTTCCTTCTACGGAGGCGAGCCGCTCCTCAGCGCAGAGCTCATCAAGGAGATCGCGAGCCGTCTCCAGGCTGCCGCGCAGAGAGCCGCGACCAAATTCATGTTTTCCCTGGTCACCAACGGCACCCTGCTGTCACGAAGCCTGGTACAAGAGCTGATCCCACTGGGGCTTGCGGGCGCGAAAGTCACCCTCGACGGTCCCGGTGAAACCCACGACGTGAGCCGCCCCTTCGTTTCCGGCAGCGGCAGTTTCGACGTCATCCTCGACAATGTCGCGCAGATCTGCGATCTGATCCAACTCAACCTGGGCGGCAATTTCACCCGGGAAAACTACAGCTCCTTTCCTGCACTTTTGGACCGCTTGGCCGAGCGGGGAGTCACCCCGGACCGGGTTGCCAGGATCCAATTCGCACCGGTGGTGAAAAAATCGGGAGAAAAAGCAGCCGGCGATTTCGGCAATAATTGCGTCTGCTCCTACGAACCATGGCTGATGGAGGCGGGTCTGTACCTGCGCGAGGAGACCCTGAAGCGCGGCTACCCGACGCCGAAGGTCAAGATGTCCGCCTGCACGGTGGAATATGAAAGCGATCTGGTGATCAACTACGACGGCTCCCTCTACAAATGCCCCGCCTTCATGTCCCATGACTCCCTGCGGATCGGCACCCTGAAGGAGGGCGTCAGCGATTACCGCGTCTCGCACAACATGGACGTCTGGAAAAAGGATGACTGCCTCGACTGCGCCTACCTCCCCATCTGTTTCGGCGGCTGCAGGCAGATGACGCTGCTGCGCACCGATGCCATCGAAGAGGTGGACTGCAGGAAGGAATTCTATGACGCATCCCTCGAGAAGAGTCTCAGGCAGGATCTCCGGTATCCGTCAGCGAAGAAAAGGTGACCATCCGGATAATCACCTTAGAAATTAACCCTGACTCCGCCTTCTACCCATCTTCCGGGATTGGGGTAAGCCGAAACCGTGTATTGGGAGCCATTGAACAGGTTGTGTACGTTCATGAAGGCGTCCACCGAAGTTGTCTCCGAGATGCGGAACTTCTTGCTGAGGTTCAGGTCCCAGACGAAGGAGTTGTACCGGGCGTTCAAGGCGGGATTGGGATCCGAAGGGAGATCCCACCAAATGTAGGTGCCGGCAAGTTGCGCCAGAAGCGATTCTCGGTCATCGTACTTGACGCCTACCTGGTAGGAATAATTAACGGTCGATTCCGGTTTCGAGTCTGCGTCTATGTGGACGAACGCATGAGCGGCGTTCAGAGAAACGTTATAGACAGGCGCAGTTTCCGCCTCCAACTCATACCCCTGACGGACCACCTTCCCCATGTTCCTGTATATCACGTTGGAGCTGTCGAACTGGACGTCAACCAGTTCGTTCCTGGTGTCGTGACGAAAGAGGTTCCCCTTGAGATTCAGATGGTCCATTACGGCTGACTCCAATCCCGCCTGATAGGACCAGCCGTACTCGGCGGTCAGATCCGGGTTCGGAACGGTACGCAGCCCCCCTCCCATGGAAGCGCTCAGGGGAGGCGAGGTGAAGCCCCGTGCCACCGAGGCCCGCGCTATGACATGCTCGTCTACTTCATAGGTGGCCCCGAGGTTCGGGCTGACAAAATAGCCGCTCACGTTGTTGTGGTCCAGCCTGAGACCGGGGGTGATGGCCAGCTTTCCGACGGCAATGGTATCGTTGCCGAAGATGGCCCACTTGTCCAGGCTCGGGCGGATCAGGGAGCTCAGACCTCCCGAGGTCACAGTCTGGTCCAGGGCGCCGTTACTCAGGTCGGCACCCAGCACAGCACTATGCACCCCGCTTGCATATGCCAGCTTGAGATTTCCTCCCACAGTCTGTTCGTCGAACCTGATTTGTTTTTTGAGGCTATGGTCGCTGAGGCGCCGGACCGGGGTATCGACCTTCTGGGCCAAGGTGTAGGCTGCCGCCTTGAAGTTCAATTGGGGCGAGATCCGGTAATCGAGCGCGCCGGTTGCCCAAAAAGCGTTGATCATTGCCCTCGAAGCAGTGCCCGCCAGGGGGACGGCGCCCAGATCGAAAACGGGATTGCTGTAGCCGATGGTAAAGGCCAGATCGACGTTATGCGAGAGCGAGGCGGTCATCTTCCCGTAGAAGCTGTCCCTTTGGTACTCCCTGTCATTAAGGAGTCCGTCGGAGGCCTGGCGTCCGGCATGAAGATAGTAGCCGATCGGTCCCCCCTTGCCGTACAACTCCGCATTGTGGTCCTGGGAATTCTTCTCTCCGTAGGAAGCACTCAGCATCCCTTTCGGGAGCTTCGAATCGCCGGCATTCTTGGTGATGATGTTGACGACGCCCCCCAGGGCAGATCCCCATGTGGAGGATGCGGGCCCTTTTATGATCTCGATTCTATCGATGATCTGGGCAGGTATCGATCCAACCTCTGCGTTGCCGCCGCCAAGGAAGTTCCAGAGGACGCCGTCCAGAAGCACGGTGACATGCCGGTCATAGGATCCCTGGATGTGAAGCGCGGATATGGTACCGAAATCCGAGGTAGTGAGATCGACAAAGAGCCCGGGAACCCTCCTGAGAATCTCCGCCACGTTATGGGCATTCATGTCCGCAATGTCCTTGGCGGTCACTACCACCAGATTCTCCGCCACCTGCGAGATCGGCTTCGCCGTTCGCGTGGCGGTCTGGACGTAAAGTTCCTTTTCCTCCCAGAAAAGGAGCAGATCCTTATTGGGCGAGTCGGCAAACGCCGCCTCCGTACCGGATTGCTCATTTTCCTGAGCGCCGGCCGGATCGCTCGAAAGAAACAGGCTGCTCGCCAAAAGTGTTAGAAGCAACCGACGGCCGAAGCTTCTGCTGCGCATTGCCGATGTCACCCCACCTTCCCTGCTTTCACAGCAGGACGTGTAAGCGTCTTTTGCCTGATTGGATCTCTTACTGCCGTTTGTCATCTAGCTGCTCCACGTGTAAAAACAAAAATTATACAGCTTTACTGTAATTCACGCTGCAATGCCCGCTTTGACTGCGCGTCACAACAAATCATGAGATGTCTGCAAATCCGAAGGAAGAATATCATGGTTGACCGGGAACAACAGAAAAAAGTTTGTTTCCTCATCTTCATGAATGTTTGCATTAACTGAGCTGGAGAAGCGCCTGGCCTGGATACATGATCTTTTTTGTATTGAGAAGCCGTTCCAAAACAGTACCGGCCGGCGATGTGCAGAACGGACAGTTAATATGCACTAATCCATTGTCCGGTCTTTTGTTGTCAGAGCGGCTCTGAAGTATCAGCATGCTTAGTCATCGGCATGGATCGATAAAACTTTACCTGATTAGCAATGATCTTCCGCTAGCAACAACTCTCCCTCCCCTTGAAGGGGGAAGGCAGGCGTAGGTCGGGTTAGCGTAGCGTAACCCGACAACCTCTGGTGCCACATCGTCTGCACGTCGGGTTACGCCTTGCAGGCTAACCCGACCTACTTGTCTCCGACTGATGTAGCGCCGCAAGCGCCGGTGAAGTGCTGATCGGGAAACTTGATGGGTTTAAAATGCTTCTGACGCGCAGCGCCGCTGCGTCTTGGTTTGCGGGGGGGGATGCATCCGAAGGGGGGAGAGCAAATCGCTTTATTTTGCCGCAGCGTCATCTCGAATGAGTTTCATGCCGCAGATCGAGCAGTCGGCCGTAGGGTCCTCGCTGGTTATCCAGGGGTGCATCGGACAGGAGTAGAGGGCTTTGCCGGCTGCGGCTCTTCTCTTCTCCTGCTTGCCGAAGAAGAACCAGAGGGTCAGAGCAATCAGTGCAACGCCGCCGGCTGTAACCATGATTTGTGCGAGATCCATATGGTCAACCCCTTTCCGAGCTGAAGCCGCGCAGACGCAGGGCATTGGTGACGACGCTGACCGAGGAGAGCGCCATGGCGAGCGATGCGATGATCGGACTGAGCAGCCATCCGGTAAATGGATAGAGCACGCCGGCCGCGATCGGTATGCCGAGAACATTGTAGAAGAAGGCGAAGAAGAGGTTCTGCTTGATGTTGGCGATGGTCGCCCTCGACAGGGCGATGCTGGAGACCACCCCGTTCAGGTCGCCGCGGACCAGGGTGATGTCGGCAGCCTCGATGGCCACGTCGGTGCCGCCTCCCATGGCGATGCCGACGTCCGCCTGGGCCAGGGCAGGAGCATCGTTGATGCCGTCGCCGACCATCGCCACCACCCTCCCCTGCCCCTGGAGTTTTTTTACTTCCTCGCTTTTGCCTTCCGGCAGTACTTCCGCAACCACCTTGTCGACACCCACCTGGCGGGCGATGGCGTCCGCGGTTCTTGCGTTGTCCCCGGTCAGCATGATCACCTCCAGCCCCAAGGCGTGCAGCCGCTCAATGGCCCTCTGCGATCCCTCCTTGACCGGATCGGAAATGGCGATGATCCCGGCAAAGGCGCCGTCGATGGCGATGAACATCGGCGTCTTCCCCTGGTCGGCCAACTGGTGGGCGGCGCCTTGATCCGGATGCAGACCGTGATTTTGCAACAGCAGGGAGCTGCCGATCAGTATCTGCCGGCCGTCAACCACCGCTTCGATGCCGTGACCCGGGATGGCGTTGAAATCCCGGACCGGCAACCTCGGCAGGCCCCGCTCTTCGGCCGAGCGCACGATCGCCTCGCCAAGCGGGTGCTCGCTCCCCGATTCCGCCGCTGCCGCCAGTTGCAGCAGCGCGCGGTCGTCCGTTCCCACCGGCAAGATATCCGTCACCGTCGGCACGCCACGGGTGATGGTGCCGGTCTTGTCCAAAACGACGGTGGTCAGCTTGTGTGCGGTCTCCAAAGCCTCGCCCCCCTTGATCAGGATGCCGCTCTGGGCGCCTCGGCCGGTGCCGACCATGATGGCCGTCGGCGTGGCGAGGCCGAGGGCGCACGGGCAGGCGATGATCAAGACGGAGACGAAGGTGAGCACGGCCATGTTGAGCCGTGTTTCCGGGGGAGCCAGGTCGAACCAGAGCACGAAGGTCGCAATGGCGATGCAGATCACGACCGGGACGAAGTATCCGGCGATGATGTCGGCCAGGCGCTGGATGGGGGCCTTGCTTCCCTGCGCCTCCTGAACCAGTCTCACGATCTGCTGCAGCACGGTGTCCCTGCCCACCTTGGTGGCACGCAGCCGGAAAGAGCCGGTCCTGTTGAGCGTAGCGCCGATAACCGTATCGCCCGACTGTTTCTGCACCGGCAACGCCTCACCGGTCAGCATGCTTTCATCAACCGAAGAGGCGCCTTCGACCACCTCGCCATCTACCGGGACCTTCTCGCCGGGACGCACCAGAACGAGATCCCCCACCTGCAGCTGAGCTACCGGAATATCCTGCTCGAGGCCTTCGCGCAGCACGCGGGCCGTTTTCGGCTGCAGCCCGATCAGGGCCCGGATGGCACCGCTCGTTTTACTGCGGGCCCGGGCCTCCAGAAGCCGTCCCATCAGGATCAGCGTGACGATGATCGCCGCCACCTCGTAATAGACTCCCGCCGGCGCAGCCATGCCGTGGCCCGGCTGCGGGCCGGCTCCGGAGCTGACGCTGAGCCACCGGGGCGCGATGGTGGCGATGACGCTGAAGATGTACGCGGACAGGGTCCCCAGGGAAACCAGCGTGTTCATATCCGCCACCCGGTGCCGGGCAGCGGCCCAGGCTCCGGTGAAGAACTCGCGCCCGGCCCAGAAAAGAACCGGCGTGGTCAGCGCCCATTCCAGCCAGGCGCGGCCCGGGAAATTGAGGTGATCCGCAAGGGCAGGCAGCAGGTGGCCGGCCATGGCGAGCAGGGCAACCGGCAGGGTCAGGGCGAGCGCGATGAAGAACTTCACCTTCTGATGCCGGTATTCGGCCTCGCGCAGCTGCGATTCGGCTTCCTGCATCTCTCCGGCACCGGCTTCCCCGGACCCGGCTGCCGTCTCGATGACGTCGTAGCCCAAATCCCTTACCACTTGGCGCAGCGACTCCAGGTCCGTCGCCTGCGGGTCGTAGCGCACCGTGGCGCGGGTGGTGGCGAAATTCACGTTGGCAGTGACGACCCCGGGTGAGCTGCCGAGGGTCTTCTCTATGCGGCCGGCGCACGAGGCGCAATGCATCCCCACCAGGGGGAGTTCGCAAAGTGCGACCTCCGAAGCACTCCCTTCCGGAGCTTTGGGTGCGGCTTTGGTTGTTAAAGCTGACATGCTTTTCTCCCGGGTACGGGCCTATTTCAGAAACCGCGACAGCGCCGTTTTGACCTCGTCCAGAAGGTCCTGCTGCGACATCGGCTTGGCTGAGTCGTGTTCGGTGTCGGTGCCGTGACCGAGCACGCAATTCTCCAGGTGACTGGTGAGGAGTTCCACCCCGAGCGCATCAAGGGCCGAACGCACGGCCGAAATCTGGTTCAGGATGTCGACGCAGTAGCGCTTCTCCTCAAGCATCCGCTCAATGCCGGCCACCTGCCCGGCTATGCGCTTCACCCTGGTTGCCATTTTACTTTTCGCAGCTGCGGTCATGCGTTCCTCCCGGTACCAAGGACATACCGTGTGCGGGTATAATGCGCAATGCAGCATACCCCCAGGGGGTATTTCGGTCAAGGAGGAATTTCGAGATGGCGAGAGTGCGGACGATGGATGAGCGGCATTTCTGCCGCGATTCTCTGGCAGTCTAAACAGGAAGGGCACCCGCAAGGGGTGCCCCCAAGTCAAGCGGAACGCTGATTAGTACCAATCTCCCGCAAACTGCGCAAACACCCCCTCCCCCTTGATGGGGGAGGGGGTGGGGAGAGGGTGAAAAGCTCGCACAAGNNGGACAAAACGCCGCCGCAGGCGGGGTTGGTTGCTAATCAGGAGCGGGAATGGGTATCCGGGCATGTTCCGCCGTCACTTCAAAAACTGGCGCAGCACAAAGGGGAGAATTCCGCCGTGGTGGTAGTACTCGAGCTCGTTGGAGGTGTCGATGCGAACCAGGACCGAAAACTCCCTTTCAGCTCCAGCAGCGCTTGTCACCTTCACCTTTAGCCTCTGTCCCGGCGCAAGCGAGGCGATTTCTCCGATAGCGAAGCTTTCCGACCCGTCGATTCCGTGGCTCCGGAAGCTATCGCCGGGGAGGAATTGCAGGGGAAGCACCCCCATTCCCACCAGGTTCGAGCGGTGGATCCTCTCGAAGCTCTCGGCAAGCACCGCACGCACTCCCAACAGCTTGGTCCCTTTTGCCGCCCAATCCCGCGATGAGCCGGTCCCGTACTCCTTGCCGGCAATGACGACGAGGGGAGTTGCGCTATCCCGGTAGCGCATGGCGGCATCGAAGATGGAGAGCTGCTCCCCTTTTCCTTGAGCCTCAGGCAGGTACCTTGTCACACCCCCTTCGACACCGGGTACCAGCTGGTTCCTGATGCGGATGTTGGCAAAAGTCCCCCGGACCATCACCTCGTGGTTGCCCCGGCGCGAGCCGTAGGAGTTGAATTCCGCAGGCTTTATGCCAAGCGACACGAGGTAGCGCCCTGCAGGGGTCTCCTTGCCGATCGATCCGGCCGGCGAGATGTGATCGGTGGTGATGGAATCACCCAAAAGGGCCAGGACGCGCGCGCCGGTGATGTCGGTCACCTGCGCAGGGATGGCCGGCAGGTCGGTGAAAAAGGGAGGCTCCTTGATGTAGGAGGAATCCTCCTGCCACTGGTACAGCTCGCCGGTGGGGACCTTCAGGGCATTCCAGTGCCGGTCGCCCCGGAACACGTCGGCATAGTTGCGGGTGAACGAGTCGGGAACCACGCAGCTATTGACCAGGCGCGACAGCTCCTGCTCATCGGGCCAGATCTCCTTGAGATAGACCGGCTGGCCGTTGGGGTCGGTGCCGAGAGGGTCCCGGGTCAGGTCGATGCCGACGTTGCCGGCCAGCGCGTAGGCGACCACGAGAGGCGGCGAGGCGAGATAGTTGGCCCGCACATAGCTGTTGATGCGTCCCTCGAAGTTGCGGTTGCCGGAGAGGACCGCCGCGACGGCCAGGTCGCCGTTCACCACCGCCTTGACGATATGCTCGGCGAGCGGGCCGCTGTTGCCGATGCAGGTGGTGCAGCCGTAGCCCACCAGGTGGAAACGCAGCGCCTCCAGGTAGGGGGTGAGTCCCGTGGCGAGGAGGTAATCCGTGACCACCTTCGAGCCGGGAGCAAGACTGGTCTTGACCCAGGGCCTCGCCTGCAGCCCTCGAAGCACGGCATTTCTGGCCAAAAGGCCGGCCGCGATCATCACGGAGGGATTGGAGGTATTGGTGCAGCTCGTGATGGCGGCAATGACGATGGATCCGTGGCACAGGTTGTAGGCGGTGCCGTCGGGCTGGCGCAGCGGGATGCAGTTGCCCAGGGAACCGAGCTCCTTGTCGGGCTGCTCGAACATCAGTTCCGGAGCGACGGTAACCGGGGAGCCGCCTTCGCCGAGCCATCTCTCCAGAGTCTCCTTGTCGAGCTTTGCAGCATCGCGCTGCCTGAGCGAGACCAGCTGCCTTCGGAAGGAGCCGCGCACCTCTTTGAGCGGTACCCGGTCCATGGGGCGGGTCGGTCCCGCAAGGGAGGGCTCGACCTCGCCCAGCTCCAGTTCCAGGATGTCGCCGAATACCGGTTCGGGCTGATCGGAGCTGCGCCAGAGCCCCTGTTGCCGGTAATACGCCTCAACCAGCGGAGCCTGCGATTCCCTTCCCGTCAGGCGGAGATAGGCGGTGGTCTGCTCGTCGACGGCAAAGACGCCGATGGTGGCGCCGTACTCAGGCGACATGTTGGCGATGGTGGCCCGGTCGGCGACGTTGAGGGAGGCCGCTCCGGGGCCGAAGAACTCGACGAATTTCCCCACCACCCCCTTCTTGCGGAGTATCTGTGTGATGGTAAGAACCAGATCGGTGGCCGTGGTGCCCGGTTTCAGCCCGCCGGTCAGCCGGAACCCGACCACCTCCGGAATCAGCATCGAGCAGGGCTGGCCCAGCATGGCCGCCTCGGCCTCGATCCCCCCTACCCCCCAGCCGACGACTCCCAGCCCGTTGATCATCGTGGTGTGGGAGTCGGTTCCGACCAGCGTGTCGGGGAAGAGCCAGGTTTGGTCCTTGACCTGCGCCGTCATGGCGACGTGGGAGAGGTACTCCAGGTTGACCTGGTGGCAGATGCCGGTTTCGGGAGGCACCACGCGGAAATTGGCGAAGGCGGACTGACCCCAGCGCAGAAACTGGTAACGCTCATGGTTTCTTTCGAATTCCAGGGCGGAGTTGTATTTAAGCGCGGACGCCGTGCCGTAGTAATCGACCTGCACCGAGTGATCGATGATCAGGTCGGCCGGCTGCATGGGGTTGATGCTGGAGGGTCGCCCCCCTAACCTCTTCAAGGCGGAGCGCATGGCCGCGAGATCCGCCACTGCGGGCACGCCGGTGAAATCCTGCAGCAGAATGCGCGCCGGCATGAACTGGATCTCCTTATCGGAGACCGCAGCTGCGTCCCAGCGCGCCACCGCATCGATATCCTCCTTCTTGACCGTTACGCCATCCTCGCGTCGCAGCAGGTTTTCCAGAAGGATTTTCAGGGCATAGGGAAGCCTCGAGATGTCGACGCCGGCATTTTCGGCGAAGGCGTGCAGGGAGTGGTAATGATAGCTCCTGCCATCGACGCTGAGCGTACTGATGGAGTTGTAGCTGTCGAGCTTCTGCGACTTCTTGGTGGTCATGTGGTCTCCGGGAATAGCCTCAATGCACGGAACGGGTCTTTCACCGACTCGTAAAACCCTCCCTCGCCCTCCGGGCGCGGGGATGCCGCAACATCACCCTAATCCGGCTCGAAAAAGCTCTTATCCACCCCGCAGACGGGGCAAACCCAACCCTCCGGAATCTCCTCAAAGGGGGTTCCGGCAGGCACCCCGTTGCCGACGTCTCCAGCCGCCGGATCATAGACATACCCGCAAACACTGCAACGCCACTTTTGCATGATAGAGCTCCTTTTTCTGTTGTCAGAATAATCACCACTCAATGCAGGTGAACAATAAAAAGCGAAGAGGAAGCAATAGCCGTCACCGCTATGTCAACGTCACTTAAAATTAGCTTTTCAATCCTCTTTGTCAAGTCATGCTCCCGCCATAAGTAGAAAATAAGCCCAAAAATCTGTACAGCGGTTTGCATCAGTGCTAGAAAGAGATTCCATTACTACAAGGGAGAATGCGTGAAGAGAATCCTGGGAAGACTCGATGCCGAGTCCATCGTATCCGAACAACGTCCAATGCTGCGGTTCCTGGTGATCCTCACCGCGGCTTCAACGATAGGTCTTCAAGGCTACTCCATCCTCTTCAACAACTTCGCGGCGGAGATGGTGCAGCTGAACGGCAGTCAGGTCGGCATGATCCAGTCGATCCGCGAGATACCCGGGCTCTTGACACTATTGCTGGTATTTGTCCTGCTTCTTGTGCGCGAGCATAAACTGGCTGCGCTCTCCGTAGCCCTTCTGGGACTTGGCACCGGCATCACCGCGCTCATCCCTTCCTATGGCTGGCTAATCTTTACCACGGTGGTAATGAGTTTCGGCTTTCACTACTTCGAAAGCACCAACCAGTCGCTCACCCTGCAATACTTTTCCACGGCTGTCTCTCCGCTCATCTTCGGCAGGCTGCGGGCACTGGCAGCAGTCTCAAGCGTAGCCGCAGGGATTCTGGTCTACTGTCTCGATGCGGTTGCCGGGTATCGCGAGATGTATCTGGTAATCGGCGCCCTGGTCTTCATCGCCGGCGTCTGGGGGATGTTTCAGCATCCCACCCATGCCGGCATCGTGCCGCAGCGAAAGAAGATGTTCCTGCGTCGCAAGTACGCGCTCTTTTACATACTCACGCTGCTGTCCGGCGCCAGGCGGCAGATCTTCGTGGTATTCTCCATCCTGCTTCTGGTGCAGGTGTTCCACTTTTCGGTGCGTGACATGACGCTCCTGTTCATCGTGAACAACATCATAGGCTACATCCTCAACTCGCTGATCGGCAAAGCCATCAACCGGTACGGCGAGCGCTTCATCTCTTCCATCGAGTACGGCGGCGTGATCGTCGTATTCCTTGTTTATGCCTTCAGCACCTCGAAGAACCTGGTCATGCTCATGTACATCATCGACAACATACTGTACAACCTGGACGTCTCGATCCGCACCTACTTCCAAAAGGTTGCCGACCCCGCGGACATCGCATCATCGATGTCCGTGGGATTCACCATCAACCATGTAGCTGCCGTCTTCCTGCCGGCCTTGGGCGGGTTTTTCTGGATGATCGACTACCGCATCCCGTTTGTGGCTGGGAGCGTCCTCGGGGTGGTGTCGCTGGTAGCGGCTCAATGGATGCGGGTGCCGGGGCAGCAGAGCCCCCCTCCAGAGGGAGCCACGGAAACATGATGCTTTCCGGAGGGGGAAACCGGGCTTCTCGTTCCCAAGCTCCTGCTTGGGAACGCCTTTGCTGACAAAGCTCCAGCTTTGCATTATTCGAAGCGGAGCTTCATGTTGGACAATTACGTTCCCAAGCTGGAGCTTGGGAACGAGACAAGCTGGAGCTTGGGAACGAGACAAGCTTGAGCTTGGGAACGAGATATGGAGTTTTGCGTACCGCCAAAACGAAAACACCTGCAGGCTTTCGGGCCGGCAGGTGTCTGCTGTGCTTCTTTTCTATTCAGTTGTCGTTACGGGAAGGTCTTCAGGATGTAACCGGCAATAGCCGCTGCTTCCTTGTCGGAGACCGTCTTTGCATCGAACTTGTTCATGCCGGGCCCGGGATTGCGCATCTTGGCGACGATGTCCTTCTCGCTCTTGATGCCGTGGCCTGCCATCGATTTCTTGCTCAGGGTCTTGTCGGGCTTCATTATGTTTCCGCCCTTGGGATGGCAGACCGCACAATGCTCCTCAAACTCGTGTTGTGCATTGATCTTCTCGCCCTTCTTCGTGTCACAGAACCCGGGCGTCGCAAACATACTCAGTGACAGCATCGCTACGGTAACAGCCAAAGTCTTCTTCATCTCCTGATTCCTCCTTGTGTGTGGCGGGCAATACCCTTTGAGTGTACAAGTTTTGCTGCAACCACCCCTGATACAATGCAGGGAAGCCGGAACCAATCCTAAACTAGATTTTGCGATTGTCAATCACACGGGATGCCTTGCCTTCCGCCCTGGGAATGCTGTTAGGCTCAACGAGCTTGACAACAGCTCCCACTCCGAGCACCGAGTCTATGCGCCGCTCCACCTTGTCGAGAAACGCCTTCTGCATCTTCATCTCGTCGAAGAAGATGTTCTCGGTGACCTCGATCCTGATCTCCAGCGTGTCCAGCGCGCCCTTCCTGTCCACGACCAGTTGGTAATGCGGCTCGCACCCCTCGACCGCGAACAGCACGTCCTCGATCTGCGAGGGATAGACGTTCACTCCCTTGATGATCAGCATGTCATCGGAGCGTCCCATGGTCTTCTTCATCCGGACCGTGGTCCTGCCGCATTCGCAGCCGGAGTAGTCGAGCGAGGTGATGTCGCGGGTCCGGTAGCGCACCATCGGGAAGGCTTCCTTGGTGAGCGAGGTCAGCACCAGTTCGCCGACGCTTCCGGGCGGCAGCGACTCCCCGGTATCGGGATCGATGATCTCCGCTATGAAGGCGTCCTCGGAGATGTGCATGCCGCACTTGTGCCGGCACTCGCCGGCAACGCCCGGACCGATCACCTCGGACAAGCCGTAATTGTCGGTGGCCGAGATCCCGAGCCTGCTCTCGATTTCGCGCCGCATCGACTCGGACCAGGGCTCGCCGCCGAAAAGGCCGACCTTCAGGAGGAGGCTCTTCGGGTCGATCCCCATCCGCTCCATGCGCTCGGCGATGGTGACGGCGTAGCTAGGAGTCGAGACCAGCGCGGTGGTCCTGTAGTCCTGCATGATCATGATCTGCTTTTCGGTGTTCCCCGCGCCCATGGGTATCACCGAGGCGCCGATCAGCTCGGAGCCGTAGTGCAGGCCGAAAGCGCCGGTGAACATGCCGTAGCCGAAGGCGATCTGCACCACGTCCTCGCTGGAGACGCCGGCGGCGGTCATGAAGCGCGCCACCAGGTTGGACCAGACCTTCACGTCGTGCTTGGTGTAGCCTACCACCGTCGGTTTCCCCGTGGTGCCGCTGGAGGAGTGGATGCGGACCACCTCCCGAAGCGGAACGGCGAACATGCCGTAGGGGTAGTTCAGCCGCAGGTCCTCCTTGGTGGTGAAGGGGAGCTTCGCGAGATCGGAGAGGGATTGGACGTCCTCCGGCACGATCCCCGCTTCCTTGAACTTGTTGCGGTAGCAGGTGACGTTCTTATAGACGCGGTTGAGCGTAGCCTGGAGCCGTTCCAGCTGGAGCTGCTCGATCTCCTCGCGCGGCATGCATTCGTATTCGGGATCCCATATCAGCATAGCAACCTCACTAAAGGCAATTGACAATGGATAATTGACAATTGACGATGATCTTTAGAAGCACTTGACCATTGACTACATTTTTCTAATTGCTCATCATCTCGTTCCCAAGTTCCAGCTTGGGAACGCAAATTGTGTAAGAAGCTCCGCTTCAACGCCTCAAAGCTGGAGCTTTGACAGCGATTGCATTCCCAAGCTGGAGCTTGGGAACGAGAAAAAGCTGGAACTTGGGAACGAGAAAAAGCTGGAGCTTGGGAACGAGAAAATTGTCAATTATCCATTGTCAATCGTCAATTGGATTTGAGCCTTTAATTGTCAATCGTCAATTGTCCATTGTCAATTGACTCCTCATCGTTCCCAGATCTCCTTTTTGTCACGCCCGAGATACGCTCGCTGCACATCCTTGTTTTCCAGCAGCTCGGAGGCGATTCCTTCAAGTATCACTTTACCGGTCTCCAGCACGTAACCGCGGTCGGCGACCTTGAGGGCGGCGCGCGCGTTCTGCTCGACCAGAAGGATGGTGGTCCCCTCGCTCCTGAGCTGCTCGATGACCCTGAAGATGTCCTGCACCACAAGCGGAGCCAGCCCCATGGACGGCTCGTCCAAAAGCAGCAGTTTGGGGCGCGCCATGAGTGCCCGGCCGATGGCGAGCATCTGCTGCTCGCCGCCGGAGAGGGTGCCGGCCGCCTGGCGCCTGCGCTCTTTTAGCCGCGGGAACATCTGGAACATCCGCTCCAGGTCGGCGGATATTTCGCCCTTCTGCCCCCCAGCACGATAGCGCAGGTAGGCGCCCAGTTCCAGGTTCTCCTCGACGGTGAGCGGGTTGAATACCTGCCTTCCCTCGGGGACCTGGGAGAGGCCAAGCGACACGACACGATCAGCAGAAAGCCCCGCGACACTCCTCCCTTCCAGGGCGATTTCGCCGCTGGCAGCGGGGGTGATGGCGGAGAGCGTGTTCAGGAGCGTCGTCTTGCCCGCGCCGTTGGCGCCTATCAAGGTGACGATCTCGCCCCGGTTGAGATGCAGCGAGACGTTCTTGAGAGCGTGCACCTTGCCGTAATAGGTGTTGATATTCTTAATCTTGAGCATCTATTGGAATCCGTGAAAGGTGAAAGGTGAAGGGTGAAACGTGAAGGGTGAAACGTGAACAAATGTAGGTCGGGTTAGCGCAGCGTAACCCGACATTGCCACCCGATGTGCCATCGAAGCGTCGGGTTACGCCCGTTGGGCTAACCCGACCTACTTAATCTTAATCTTAATCTTAATCTTAATCTTAATCTTAATCTTAATCTGTCTCTTTTACTCCTCGCCCAGATACGCGGTGACCACCGCCTGGTTGTCCTGGATCTCCCTGGGGGTCCCTTCGGCCAGCATGGTGCCCAGGTTGAGGACGACGAGGGCGTCGCAGATATCCATGACCAGATCCATGTCATGCTCAACCAGTGCCACGGTGACGCCGAGATCCCTGATCCTCTTGATCAGCTCGGCCAGTTCCGCGGTCTCCCTGCTGTTGAGTCCGGCCGCCGGCTCGTCCATCAAAAGCAGCTTGGGCTCGAGCGCCATGGCGCGCGCGATCTCCAGGAGCCTCCCCTTGCCAAATGAGAGGGTGCCGGCTTCCACATCCTCAAGCTCGGGGATCCCGACGAAGGCGAGCCACTCTTTCGCCTTTTCCCGGATGCGACGCTCCTCGCTCATCTGCCAGGGCATCCTGAAGGCGCAGGAGAAGATGCCGCTGCTACTTTGGGTGTGCAGCCCCACCATGACGTTCTCGAGCACGGTCATCTTGCCGAAGAGCTCGATGTTCTGGAAGGTCCGCACCAGCCCCAGACGCGCGCGGCTCTCGGACGGCAGCGCCGAGATATCCCTGCCGTCCAAAAGCACGGCACCCTCGGAGGGGGGATAGATGCCGGTCGCCACGTTGAAAAGGGTCGTTTTCCCGGCGCCGTTGGGGCCTATGATCCCGGTGATCGACCCCTTGGCCACGTTGAAGGAAATCCCCTCCAGCGCGGTGAGGCCGCCGAATCTCTTGCCGATACCGGTGAGCTTAAGCATGTTGCGAACCCCTGGACGGCAGCAGACGCCTGAACAGCGACGGGATGCCACGCACCAGTCCCCCCGGCATGTAGATGGTCATCGAGATCAGCAGCAGTCCGTAGAAGATGATGTCGTAATCCTGGAAGGCGCGCAGTATCTCTGGGAGCAGCGTGAGAAGAAGCGCCCCCAGGATGGAACCGTAGACGCTCCCGAGTCCGCCGATGACCACCATGGTGAGCAGTTCGACGGAGACGTGGAAGCCGAAGGAACTGGGCGAGATGAAGGTCATCACGTGGCAGTAGAGGCTCCCGGCGATGGCCGAGATGAACGCCGACAGGGTGAACACCTGCACCTTCATCAGCCTCGCGTTCACCCCCATCACACGGGCCGCCACCTCGGAATCGTGAATGGCACGCAACCCCCGGCCGACCCGGGAGTTCACCAGGTTGAGCGAGAGCAGGATGGCGACCAGCGCGAAACCCCAGACCAGATAGTAGTTCTTCAGGTCGGTGTCGAAGATGAAGCTGCCGACGGAGAGGTTCGGTATGGCGGAAAGCCCGGACGGACCGCCGGTGAGATCGATGGTCTCGTTGAAGGCGATATGCACGATGATGCCCACCCCGAGCGTTGCCATGGCGAGGTAGTGTCCCTTGAGGCGCAGCACCGGAAAGCCGACGGCGAAGGCAAAGGCCGCGACGCAAACAGCGACCAGCAGCATGGCGAGCCAGGGGTTCATGGCGAACTGCGTGGTCAGCACGCCGGAGCCGTAGGCGCCCAGACCGAAGAAGGCGGCCTGCCCGAGCGAGATCTGTCCCGCGTAGCCAAGCAGCAGGTTCAGCCCAAGGGCGAGCATCCCGTTGATGCCGACAAAGATCAGCACGTTGGTGAGGTACCCCCCGGCAAGCGGCAGCGGGGCCACGATCACCAGCAGGCAAAAAACGAGAAATTTCAATTTATCTGATTTCAAGGCCCAACCTTCTAAGTTACCGGATCGATTTTTGTGAACTGACTACCAGCTTACTCCCCCCTTTGAAAAAGGGGGGCGGGGGGGAGTTATCCCTAGTTGCCACTAAGCAAAAAGCAGCCACCCTCCCCCAGCCCCTCCCATCAAGGGAGGGGGGCTTCCAGTCAACTTCTTCCATTATGGGAGCGGGTCCTCTACCCCTCTTCCCAACAAAGGGAGCGGGGCTTCTACTCACCTGTCCCAACGAAGGGAGAGGCTTATAGACCCTCTCCCCTGGTGGGAGAGGGGGAGCTTCTTGATCCTTTAGGTCTCCCCCTCTACTCCCCCTGGTGGGAGAAGGGGGAAGCTTCTAGACCCTTTCGGTCTCCCCTTTCTTGAACAATCCCTGGGGCCGGATGAAAAGTATCAAGAGCAGGATGAAAAAGGCGATGGCGTCCTTGTAGCCGGAGGAGATAAGGCCCGCCCCCAGCGATTCCAGGATCCCGAGAATGAGCCCGCCCAGCACGGTGCCGAAGCCGCTCCCCATGCCACCCATGATCGCCGCACAGAACCCTTTGAGACCGAGCATGACGCCGACATCGTAGGAGGTCATGGTGAGGGGCGCAATGATGACGCCGGCCAGCGAGCCGAGCGCCGAACTGATCACGAAGGAGAGCAGCACCATCCGCCCGACGCTGATGCCGACCAGATTGGCGGCGCGCCTGTTGAAGGAGCAGGCGCGCATCGCCTTGCCGCTTATGGTGTGATGGAAGAAAAGGCGGCTCCCGGCTATCACCAGGAGCGTTACCCCGAAGATCCAGAGGTGCTGCGGCAGAAGGGTCGCCCCTGCGAAGCTGATCGGCTCGTTTCCGGAGAACGCGGGGAGCGCCTGGGTGTCCTTGCCCCACAAAAGCATCACCACGCCGCGGATCAGGATGCTCGCGCCGATGGTGATGATGATCAGGGCGAGCGGCGTTGCGTCCTTCAACGGCCTGATTGCCAGCCGCTCGAAAACGACTCCCACCACCGTCGTGCCGGCAACGGCGATCACGACGGCGATGAGAATGGGAAGCTTGAGCGTGGTGATGGAAAAGATGGTCAACACTCCGCCCAGCATGACGAATTCACCCTGGGCGAAGTTGATGATCCCTGTCGAATTGAAGATGATCGCGAAACTGAGACCTATCAGGGCATAAATGGCGCCGGTGGCTAGCCCCGAGATGAGGTACTGCGCTGTCTGATTTAATAACTCCATGAATCCTCTTTACTTGACCAGCATCCAATCTTTCTTCTTCACCTGCACCAGGACGAAGGCGTCCTTGTTGAGGCCGGCGTGGTCGGCGGCGGAGTAGTTGAAAACGCCGCCTATGCCGGCAAAGCCGCGGGTGGCCTCAAGCTGGTTGCGGATCCCGGCCGGGGTGTCCCCTCCCCTCTCGATGGCGCCCTTGAGCAGCATGACGGCGTCCCAGGCGTGGCCGCCGAAGTGATCGCCCTCCGCCTTGAAATGGCGCTGATAGTCCTTGATGTAGGCGAGAAGCGGCGCCTTCTGCTTGTCGCTCTTGGGAAGCAGGTCGGCCACCAGGACCTTGCCGGAGGGAAGACGAATCCCCTCGGCTGCGTCGCCTGCCAGGTCGATGAACTTCTTGGAGGAGACGCCGTGGCTCATGTAGAGCGGCAGGGTGAGCCCCAGCTGCTTGGCGTTTCTGGCAATGACGGCCGGACCCGGATTGGTGCCCCAGCAGATCACCGCCTGGGCCTGCGAGCCGCGGATCTTGGTGAGCTGCGCCGTCATGTCGGTGTCCTTGGGGCCGTAGGTGTCGTCGGACACGATCTCCATGCCGAACTGCGCGGCCTGGCCCTTCAGCTGCTCGCGCCCGGAGGAGCCGAAGCCGTCGGAGACGGTCAGTATCGCCACCTTGCTCTTCTTCTCTTTTTTCAACTGCTCGTAGATCCTCGCCACGGCGAGGGTGTCGTTTTGGGCCGTCTTGAAGACCCATTTCTTGACCGGATCGGTGATCTTCATCCCCGCCGCGCAGGCGATCAGCGGGATGTTGGCCTTCTCAACCACGGGTATCACGGCCATGGTGTCGCCGGTGGTGCTCGGTCCGATGATGGCGACCACCTCGTCGTTTTTGATCAGCTTGTTGGCGAGCTGGACCGCCTTGGTGGCGTCGCCGCCGGTGTCGTAGATGATCAGTTCCAGCTTGCGACCCTTCACTCCGCCGGCTTTGTTGATCTCGTCCACCACCATCTGGGCGGTGTTGCGCTCCGGCTCGCCCAGAAAAGATGCGGGACCGGTCACGGCGAAGAGCGCGCCGATCTTGATGGGAGCTGCGGCCAGGGCAGCGGTTGACAGGCAGCATAGAGAAAAAGAAACAAGAGCAGCAGTAATCAGTTTTTTCACGGACGTTCCCCCCTGTAGGAGCGGCATTGCTGCCGCGAGGTTATCAGCGTACGATTGCCCAGTCACCCTTGTCGATGCGCACCATCTCGAAGGCGGAGAGGTCGAGACCGTTATGGTCCTTAGCACTCATGTTGAAAATGCCCGAGACGCCGACCATCCGCCCCCCCTTCTCGATGCCGTCGCGGATCTGCGCCGGGGTTACCGCACCCTTTTTCAGCGCGGCTGCGATCAGCTGGAAGCCGTCGTAGGCATAGCCGCCGAAGGTGGAAGGCTCGACCTTGTAAGCCTTCTGATAGGAGTCGACGTACTCCTTGAGGAGTTTTGCCTGGGGATCGTTCTTCTTCAGCAGGTCGTAGACCGCCAGTTTCCCGGCGGGGAGCATGATTCCCTGAGCCGCATCGGTTCCGGCCAGCTCGATGTACTTCTTGGAGGCGACGCCGTGGCTCTGGTACAGCTGGATCTTGAGGCCGAGCTGCTGCATGTTGCGGGTGATGATGGCAGGGCCCGGATTGGTCCCCCAGCAGATGATGGCATCCGGCTTGGCAGACTTGATCTTGACCAGCTGCGGGGTCATGTCGGTATCTTTGGGGCCGTAGACCTCGTCGGCTACGATATTGAAGCCGCGCTTGGCAGCCATGAGCTTCAGCTGCTCGCGCCCGGAAGAACCGAAGGAGTCGGAAACGGTGATGATCGCGATGTTCTTCTGCTTCATTTTCTCGGCCTGGATCAGGATCTTCTCGGCAGCCACGTGATCGTTTGCCGGAGTCTTGAAGACCCATTTCTTGACCGGATCGGTGATCTTGATCCCGGCGGCGCAGGAGATCAGCGGGATCTGCTCCTTCTCCGCGATCGGGATCACGGCCATGGTCTCGCCGGTCGTGCTCGGTCCGACGATAGCGGCAACGCGGTCGTTCTTGATCAGCTTGTTGGCCAGCTGCACCGCCTTGGTGACGTCGCCGCCGGTGTCGTAGATCACCAGCTCGATCTTGGAGCCCCTGATCCCACCCTTGGCATTGACCTCGTTTACCAGCAGTTCCAAGGTGTTTTTCTCCGGTTCCCCCAGGAACGAGGCGGGCCCGGTGACGGCGAAGAGCGCGCCGATCTTGATCGGTGCGGCGGCGAGAGCAGCGCTCGCGCTGCAAAGAAGCGTCATGATGCTGAGTAAAGCCAGAAACCTTCTCATAAATAGCCCCCCAAAATAACAGTTAACGGCATTCAAGGTCGCCTCACACGAAACCGCTCCGGGTGGAGAGGCACGGTGAGGGAGAAAAATAAGGTATCCCCGTTTGAAAAGGGGTGCTGGGGAGATGTGCTTGACGCTGCGACGAAAACAAACCCCTACCCCCCTTAACCATCTCTCCCCCCTTTGAAAAAGGGGGGCTGGGGGGGATTTGCCTTACGGGCTGCAGATTCAAATCCCCCTAAATCTCCCGCTAACTGCGCAAACACCCCCTCCCCCTTGATGGGGGAGGGTTGGGGAGAGGGTGAAAAGCTCGCACCAGCCTCACCCTCCCCCCGCCCCTCCCNNGGGAGATTGGTACTAATCAGGAAACCAAAAAGGGCGACTGTCCTACATCCTGTACAGCCGCTCGCCGGGCAACACGTTGAACCCCTTGGCTGCCAGGGTCGCGATCGCCTTCTGGGTCTCGTCGAACCGGAAGATCATCACGGCGTTCTCGCCGCAGCGCTCCACGAAGGCGTACATGTACTCGACGTTGATGCCGTCGGCATCCAGGGTCTGCAGGATGTCCGCCAGCCCGCCGGGGCGGTCCGGAATCTCGACCGCAACCACCTCGGTCTTGCTGACGGTGAAGCCCCGCTCCTTGAGCACCGTCTTCGCCTTCTCGGTATCGTTCACGATCAGGCGCAGGATCCCGAAGTCCGAGGTGTCGGCAAGGGAGAGGGTGCGGATGTTCACCCCGGCGTCTCCCAGGATGCGGGTCACCTCGGCGAGCCTGCCGAATTTGTTCTCGATGAATATGGAGATCTGTTCCACGTGCATGACTGTCCCCCTTAGGCCTTGTTCCTGTTGTCGATGACCCTCTTGGCCTTCCCCTCGCTGCGGGTGATGCTCTTGGGCTCCACGAGCCTTACCCGGCAGGTGACCCCCAGCATCTCCTTGATCTGCTTCTCGATCCGCAGGGAGAGCGCCTGGAGGTGCTTGATCTCGTCGGAGAAGATCTGCTCGCCCACCTCCACCTGGACCTCGAGCGTGTCGAGATTGTCCTTCCTCTCCACGATGAGCAGGTAGTGCGGCTCGACACCCTCGACCCCCATCAGGATCGACTCGATCTGGGACGGGAACACGTTGACGCCGCGTATGATCAGCATGTCGTCGCTTCTGCCGCTCATGCGTGCGATCCTCGCGTGGGTCCTGCCGCAGATGCACGGCTCGTAGGAGATCGAGGTGATGTCGCGGGTCCGGTAGCGGATCAGCGGGATCCCTTCCTTGGTGATGGTGGTGATGACGAGCTCCCCCTCCTTGCCGGCCTCGAGCAGCTCTCCGCTCTCCGGGTCGATGATCTCGGGGATGAAGTGGTCCTCCCAGATGTGGAGCCCCTGCTTCGCCTCGCAGCACTCGATGGCGACGCCAGGTCCCATGATCTCGGAGAGCCCGTAGATGTCGACGGCGCAGAGATTGAGCTTGGTCTCGATGTCGCAGCGCATCTCCTCGGACCACGGCTCGGCGCCGAAGATGCCGACCCTGAGCTTCAGGTCGCGGAAATCGATCCCCTCCTCCCTGGCGGCCTCCGCCATGAAGAGCGAGTAGGAAGGGGTGCAGGTGAGCACCGTGGAGCCGAAGTCCTGCATGATCATGATCTGCTTCTTGGTGTTGCCGCCCGACATCGGGATCACCGAGGCGCCCAGCCGCTCGGCGCCGTAGTGCGCGCCAAGTCCGCCGGTAAAAAGGCCGTAGCCGTAGGAGTTGTGGATGATGTCGCCCTTGTGGACGCCGGCGGCGACGAAGGAGCGGGCCATCAGCTCGCTCCAGGTGTCGATGTCCTTCCTGGTGTACCCCACCACGGTCGGCTTGCCGGTGGTGCCGGAAGAGGCGTGGATGCGGACGATGTCCTCCATCGGCACCGCGAACATCCGGTACGGGTAGGAGTCGCGCATGTCCTGCTTGTAGGTGAAGGGGAGCCGGGCCAGGTCCGCCAGCGTCTGGATCGAATCCGACGTGACACCCGCCTTCGCCAGCGACTCCTGGTAGAACGGGACGCTTCTCTGGACGCGCTCCACCATCGACTTAAGCCTCTTGAGCTGCAGCGCCTCGATCGCCTCCCGTGGCAGCGTCTCAAACTCTTCGTTGAAGAACATGACTTACTCCTGAAATTGATTTAAGCGAGCGCCCTGCCGAGCTGAAATGCCTTTAGGTTCACAGCGACCGCCTTCTTGGGCACCATCCGCTCGATCGACTCGATCCAGAACCTTTCTGCGATGTCGAGCCTCCTGGAAACCGCGCCCAGGAGGACCGTGTTGGCGGTGCGCGCGTTGCCCGCTTCCAGGGCGAGGTTCTGCCCGTCCACAAGCAGGCAGTCCGGGAACAGATCTCTGATCTTCCGGGCCAGATCGGCCGGGTACTGCTCCTGCCCGATCAGCACGGCGGGGGGGGCGATGCAAAGGTCATTGACCACGACGGTCCCGCCCGGCTTCAACAGCGGGAGGTAACGGTAGCTTTCCATCAGTTCGAACCCGAAAAGGATATCCCCCTCTCCTTCCGGCACCATGGGGGAGAACACCTCTTTGCCGTAACGGACATGGGAAACCACGGAACCGCCGCGCTGCGACATGCCGTGGATCTCGCTCTTCTTGACGTCGAATCCCGCCATCATGCAGGTCTCGGAGAGAATCTCGGCGGCGAGCAGGATCCCCTGACCGCCCACACCTACCAGGAGGATGTTGGTTATCTTGTCGCTCATTTTGCCTCCTGAATCGCAGAGAACTTGCACAGCTGACGACAGACTTCGCATCCGTTGCAAAGCAGCGGATCGATATGCGCCTTCCCCTTCTTGCCGCTGGACGGCACCCACTCGATGGCGGGACATCCGATCTTGAGACAGGCGCGGCATCCGGCGCAGTTTTCATCGACCACGGAAAGGACGGCGCCGCGGGTGAAGACCTCCTCCCTCTTGATAAGGACGCACGGTTTGTCGGTGATGATCACCGAGGTTTCGGGACGCTCCATCTCTTCGGAGATCACCCTCCTGCACTCCTCAAGATCCAGCGGATTTATGGTGCGCACGTGCTGCACCCCGATCGCCTTGCAGAGCAGAGGAAAATCTATGGCGTTGGTCGGGGAATCCATCAAGGTGTGCCCGGAAGCGGGGTTCTCCTGGCGCCCGGTCATGGCGGTGATCCTGTTGTCCAGGATGATCACGGTCGCGGCACCCTTGTTGTAGACCATGTCCATCAGGCCGTTCACGCCGGTATGCAGGAAGGTGGAATCTCCGATCACGGCGACCACCTTCTTTCTCTCCTCGGGGGGAAGCACCTTGACGGCGCCGGTCGCCATGCCGATGGAGGCCCCCATGCAGACACAGGTATCCATGGCGGAGAGCGGGGGCATGAAGCCCAGCGTGTAGCAGCCGATATCGCCGGAGACGTAGGCCTTCAGCTGGTTCAGGGTGAAGAAGACGCCACGGTGCGGACAGCCGGGGCACATGTTGGGAGGACGCCCCGGGAGCTTCTCCACCGCGCTCTGCGCGGTTTCCGGGAGGCCGAACGCCTTGCTGACCCTCCCCGGAGTAAGTTCTCCGCAGATGGAGATGATTTCCTTGCCGATCACCTCGATGCCGATCGCTTTGACCTGCTCCTCGATGAAGGGATCCAGCTCCTCGACCACGTACAGCTTGTCGACCTTGGTGGCAAATTCCCGGATCAGGTCGAAGGGAAGCGGGTGCACCATCCCCAGTTTCAGCACGGACGCCTCGGGCAGCACCTCGCGCACGTGCTGGTAGCTGATCCCCGCGGTGATCACCCCGATTTTGCCGTCACGCAGTTCCATCCTGTTGATCGGCATGCTGCAGCCATCCTTGGAGAGCGTGGCGATCCGCTCCTCCACGACGTAGTGGCGCGTGCGGGCGTTGCCGGGAAGCATCACGTATTTGGCCGGATTCTTCGCCAGTTTCGGCTCGGGGAGGCCGGTCACCCGCTCGCCAAGCTCCACGACCGATTTGCTGTGCGAGATGCGGGTCGTGGTGCGCAGCATGACCGGCGTGTCGTAGCGCTCGGAGAGCTCGAAGGCGAGTTTGGTGAAGGCGAGGCACTCCTGCGAATCCGAAGGCTCCAGCATCGGCACCTTGGCGAACTTCGCGTAGTTGCGGCTGTCCTGCTCGTTCTGGGACGAATGCAGCTCGGGGTCGTCGGCACAGACCAGCAGCAGGCCGCCGTTCACGCCGGTGTAGGAGAGCGTGAAGAGCGGATCGGCGGCGACGTTGACACCGACATGCTTCATGGTGACGAGCGATCTCGCACCGACAAAGGAGGCACCGATGCCGACCTCCAGGGAGACCTTTTCGTTGGTGGCCCAGGAGGAGTCGATTTCTTTATAGCGGATGGTGTTTTCAAGGATCTCTGTGGACGGTGTTCCGGGGTAGGCGCAGGCTACCTTCACGCCCGCTTCGTAAGCGCCGCGGGCGATGGCCTCGTTGCCAGAAAGTATTTCCTTCATATCGTGTTATTTCCTCGTGTGATCGGTTGGTGAGTCGGCGAAATATACAAGAGTATTGGGCAACCTGTCAACAGCTTTGTAGAATGCCGTTCAATAGTTAGACGCAGTATCCAAGCGGTTTGGCGTGTCGGGGAGAGTGCACGGACCCTCACTTCCGACGACTTCGACGACAGGCGCAACGGTGGTTTCGGCTCTTCAACCCTTTTAGCACCCAGCGTCTCCTGTGGCGCTCTAGTCATGGAGAAACCACTCATCTCCGTTTGGCATCTACCCTCCCTCCTCCCCCCGGAGGGGGGAGGAGGGAGGGGGGAAGGCTGGGGCGACTTAAGAAGAACTGGCCGAGTTCCCCCTCNNGGGTGGGGATGGGGTAGCTCCGGCGCAGAAACACCCCCATCCCCCTCCTGGCCTCCCCCTTGAAGGGGGAGGAACCCGAACAGCGGAAGATTGGTTGCGCCAGGCCAAGCCTAGCGAAAGGGGATAGGAGGAACCGATGCCTTCTTGAAACTTGAGATTGAAACCCAGCGGACGCAAATTCCGCACGGCCAAAGCCTAGCCAGCAGGCCGCTAAGCGAGTCTTGGGTGGGGAAGGGTAACCCAACTGCCAAGCGTAGACAGCGAACATTCGAGCCGTGTGATTGAGCCTCGAAATACAGTTTTTGTAGGGCTAACGATGTCTAATCAATCGGACTGCAGCATCGAATACATCGACATTGGCGAGATGTATTCGGCCTACCGGGGTCGGAGAGCAGGGCGAGAGTGTAAGGGTTTCCTAGGAACCTGGGAGATCCTGTCATTTCCTTCACGAACTTACCGGAAGGGGAACCGGTGGAACAACCTCCCCAGGCCCTGGTGAAGCAACACGGAGTCGGCACCAGGGAGCGAAGATACCCGTGTCGGAAGGTACTGCCGAGCGCAAGGAAACGAAGTGAGGCAGGACGAGTGGCAGGAAGTCGGAGCACCCCATAGTACCGCTGAAACTGGGGAACTTACCCCGAAGGACCCAGTGGAGGGAAGGGAGGTGTCGGGTTATGGAATCGTCGGAGGGAAAGGCACGAACATGTCAGGGTTCGATAATGTCTCAACAAAACAAAGACGAATAGCGGAGCTGTCGAAAGATGCGCCAGACATGGCGATGGATCTGTCGCACCACATGGACTTGGAATGGTTCATGGAAGCGTACCGGAGAACCCGCAAGAATGGAGCCCTGGGAATAGATGAACAGAGTGCCCAGGAGTATGCGGAGAATCTTGAGGGAAATCTCCGGAGTTTGCTGGATAGGGCCAAAAGTGGACGATATAGAGCCCCCGCAGTTAGACGGGTTTATATCCCGAAGGACGCAGAAGGAAAAGAGACGCGCCCGATCGGAATTCCTACCTTTGAGGACAAGGTCCTTCAAAGAGCGGTGACCATGGCCTTGGAACCGGTCTACGAGCAGGACTTTCTTGATTGCTCGTACGGCTTTAGACCAGGGCGCTCGGCTCACCAGGCCATAGCGACAGTAAGAAGCTCGCTGATGAAGATGGGTGGCGGATTCATCATAGACCTTGATATCCGCAAGTATTTCGACACGATATCCCATCAGCAGATCCAAGACATCTTTCGAAAGCGGGTGCGTGACGGAGTGCTCGTACGACTCATCGGAAAATGGCTGAATGCGGGGGTGATGGAGGAGGACCTCGTCACCTACCTGGACACCGGTGTTCCCCAAGGGGGGGTGGTGTCTCCTATTCTCAGTAATATCTACCTCCATGAAGTGCTTGATAGCTGGTTTGAAGACGTGGCGAAGCCACGCCTCAAGGGCAAAGCCTCCATGGTACGTTTTGCGGACGATGCCGTGTTGATGTTCGAGCGGCGGGATGATGCGGAGCGGATGATGGAAGTCCTACCGAAAAGGTTTGCCAAGTACGGGCTAACTCTGCATCCGGAGAAAACTCGACTCGTCTACTTCAAGAAACCAATGGACAAGGTAGAAGGAACAGAGAGGCCAGAGACATTCAACTTCCTGGGTTTCACTCATTTCTGGGCAAGATCCCGATATGGTTACTGGGTAATCAAACATAAAACAGCCAAAGATCGGCTGGCACGTTCGCTCAAGCGCCTTTCGGTCTGGTTGCGTAAGGTACGCCACGAACCTATAGCCGAGCAGCATAAGAAATTATGCTCAAAAGTAAGCGGGCACATTCAGTACTACGGGATAAGGGGGAATAGCGATGCACTCAGTAGCCTCGTCTATTGGACCCACCTGCTCTGGAGGAAATGGTTAAGCCGGAGGTCCCGTAAAGCCAAGAGAAGCTGGCAGTGGTTCAATGGCATTCTGGAGAGGTTCCCTCTCCCCAAGCCAAGAATTCGCCACTCGTGCTGACGTTATGCAGCAAATCCATAACTTGAGGAGCCGGATGCGTTAATTGCGCAAGTCCGGATCTGTGGGAGCCCTGGGGAGGTAACGACCCAGGGCCACCCGGCCACTTCTGAGTAAGTTAAACAAAGNNCACCGCTTAACTTAATGGCAGTGGCCCTCCGGGGGAGGGGACATTGGCGTCGGGATCAGGCAGTACCGGCAGTATGCCCCGGACCATAATTTCGAGTATACTAAAGTAGTCGCGCGGCCAGCCTTTGTGCCGACAATCCCGGCTGGTCGTCTGTGCCGGCAGATCCAGGAGGAAAAACCGATGAGTTACCTGGTCCAATGGCTCATCTACGCCGTCGCCATCGTCATCACCGCCTACCTGCTTCCCGGGGTACGGCTGTCGGGCTTCTTCGCGGCCCTGGTCACCGCGCTGGTGCTTGGGCTCATCAACACCATCATCAGACCTCTGCTGCTGCTCCTCACCCTGCCGCTCAACATGCTGACCCTCGGCCTGCTGACCTTTGTCATCAATGCGCTGCTCATCCTGCTGACCAGTGCCATGGTACCGGGATTCAAGGTCACCGGATTCTGGTGGGCGCTCTTGTTCAGCCTGGTGCTTGCCGTCATAAACTACGCCCTCGGGGCGATCGTGTTTTAGAGAGCTGCAGCCATGGAATCCGGAGTCATCCGCATCGGCACCTGTTCCTGGACCGAAAAAAGCCTCATCGAAAGCGGCACCTTCTATCCGGAGGGGATCACCAGCGCTGAGGAGCGGCTGAGATTCTACGCCCGCCACTTCGACACCGTAGAGTTGGACAGCAGCTACTATGCGATACCGACGCTTCACATGGCGCAGGCCTGGGCGGAGCGGACCCCGGAGAAATTCCTGTTTCACGTCAAGGCATACGGAGCGCTCACCGGCCACAGCATCGACCCGAGAGCGCTCCCTGCGCAACTGCGCGCTCTGCTTTCTGCAGAGGAGAGGACGCAGGACCTTCTCCACGTCTCGGAACCCGCACAGCTTCGGGCCATGGCGCAGGCCCTGATCGCAGCACTTGCCCCGTTGATAGCCGCACACAAGCTGGGCTTCCTTATCTTTCAGTTCCCGCCCTGGTTCACCTGCAAAAACGCCAACCGCGACTATCTGCTGTACTGCAAGGAGCTGATGGCGGGTCTGCCCATTGCCGTCGAATTCAGGCACGGCAGCTGGCTTACCCGCCAGCATGCGGACGAGCTCTTCGCCTTTCTGAGGGAGCACAAGATCACCTACATCACCTGCGACGAGCCGCAGTACGGCAATCTGACCACCGCACCCTTTCACCCGGAGATAACCACCTCGGTCGCCTATCTGAGACTGCACGGCAGAAACGCCGAGAGCTGGCTCCAGCACGCCACTGCGCGCAACGACTATCTGTACGGCGAGCAGGAGCTGACCACTTTCGCCTCGGTGGCCAGGCGGCTCAGCTCCAAGGCCCGCATCACATTCCTCATGTTCAACAACTGCCACGGGGGGCAGGCGGTCAGAAACGCACTGCAGATGCAAAAGATCACCTGAGCTAATCAGGTAACTTAATGGCAGTGCCCCCCGGCCCCTCCCATCAGCCTTCGCCAAGGCTACGGCTGACAAGTCAAGGGAGGGGGGAGTTTCAACCAGCGGCAGTTTGACGCTGATCAGGAAAGATCATGCACGTCAGGCACTAAGCCTGCCCCGCGAACCGCATCCACTGCTCGCCTCTCCTGCTCCGCCCCCAGTTCCGTACCATGGATCCGGCGGCCCAGCCGTCAATCACCCGGGCTGTTTTGGTTGACCACAGGGACCCGGCGAGTCCCCAATCCTGCCCGATGCCACATACTCGCATCCATCACTCAAGCGTTTGAAAATGCTGAATTTTATATTGCAACAGTGAGGAAGCTGTTATATAGTGCCCGAAATTCATTGTCGTCAATCTTGCACATCCACATCTGAGTATTGAATCTGGACCTCCGTGATTCATTTCAGCATGAATACCCAGTCACTGGAAATTATTTGATACAGCTAATTTTCCCCGTGTTGGAGTATTGCCATTGGATGTGAGCCAGGGTGGCTGCCAATCCTCTGTTATCGAAAAGTCACATGACGACAAAAGAGAAACTCAAATGAGTCATGAAAAAACCGCAACTTGCTCCATTCCGGCCTCGACCACGCGAAAGCTCGCACTGCATTCATTGGGCGACCGGGGATTCACTCTAATCGAACTCATCGTCGTCACTGCCATACTTGGGGTCTTGGCTCTCTTGGCCTTCCCTGCCTATGACCAGATCAAGAACAAGGCGCGGGAGGTCACCTGCATGACCGAGATTCGAGACCTGGAGAGGATCATCAGCGCCTATGTGATCGACAAGGGCGCGATCAACCCGGGCAACTGGGTTCAGCTCGGCATAGCTACTCCGGTGGACCCGTGGGGGCATGCCTACGAATACAAGGTCCCCTTCCGCAAGGACGTTACCTTCATCAACGGGGATTACGATCTTTACAGCAACGGGGCGGACGGAGTATCCGCGCAAGACATAGACGATGCGAATAGCCTCGACGACCTGGTGCGTTCCGGTGATGGCGGCTTTGTCGGATTGGTGTCGAACATGCTGTTCTGATTATCTAGCAGCCGGATTGCCGGCAGCACGCGCTTTAAATCATGAGTACATTCAAGAAGGTAAACAATTTATGAAGTGCACCTGCCCTAAATGCCGCGGAAAAATCGAACTTGATCTTCCCGAAGTTACCGAAGAAGGGACCTCTGCCTCCTGTCCTGCATGCAAGGCCCATTTCACCGTCCGCAGGGAATCCTTCGGGGGTAGAGCTCTCAGGAAATCAGGCGAGATATCATGCGCATACTGCGGCAACGAGCTCGGTCCCCAGATGCACTGCCCGACCTGCGGACAGCCGTTCCCGGAATACCTGGTCGCAGCTCTAGGTCGCAAAAAGGCCCGCGCGAAAGGCCCGAAGATCAAGATAAAGTCGAGCCCCTTCAAGAAATACGACAAGATGACCAGCCAGCTTCCCACCCTGGACAGTGCGATGGCTCAGGAGGGGCTCGCCGCATCGAAGCAGCAGGGTCTGGTCGCGGCAGGTCCTCCCAAAAAAATCGTGATCGCAGCGGTCGTTCTGGTCCTGGTGGCACTGATAGCGGCGGGAGCCGGATTCTATTCCAAAAAGAAGGCTGAGACGGCCTATATGAAAAACTTCGCCCGGGCGACCTACGGCATCCAGGTCGGGGCGGACATGAGCCGCAGGGTATGTCAGAAAGTTGCTGCAGAGTGGAAAGTCGGGATTGAGGCAGGGAGGCACCTCGCCCCTCGCCCGGGCATCGACGAGGAAAAAGAGCTCAACTCCATCAAGACCAAGCTCGATTCGATCAAGTCGAAATGCTCCCGGGAACCGGAGAAATTCAAGGACTGCAACCAGAAACTCGCCAAGATGGAAGCGACATACCACAAGATGCAGGCTCTGGCCCTGGCGCCGGGCAACTCCCTGCCCGGTTTCACCGATTCTCTCAACAGGATTGAGGTCGAATACAAGCAGGCGACCAACGAGTTCAAGACAGGGCTCCCCGATGAGCTGATGGAAGAGCTCCACTCGGCTGCCAAAAAATACCGCGAATTGAGGCCGCTGCTCAAATGAAATCCGAGTAGAGCGATCTTCACCGGCACAGTCGGTACGACAGCATGGAAAAAGGGGGATTCTCGTTGCGAGGATCCCCCTTTTTCTATATCGCAGCACGGTTCGATCCGCCCCCCGGGGGCGGCGTTCACCCTGGGAGCATCAAAGCGCCGCCGCAGCGGCGCTCTCCGGCTCGACGGCGAGCAGGTCGTTCACCACCACCCCGGCCATGGTGAGCCCGAATATGGAAGGAATGAAGGAGACGCTTCCCAGGATGACGCGACGGTGCTCGCAGGAGAAACGCTGATCGTCCTTGTTGGGGCAGATGCAGTTCCCCTTGCAGCCGCCGTCCTTGGCCTCCGACTCGCGGTATTCCTCGGTCGAGTAGACAACCTTCACCCCCCGCGCGATCCCCTGCCTCTTCAAAAGCTTCCTTACCGATCGCGCCATGCGGCACTTG
>DNRQ01000007.1 GCA_003499925.1 Geobacter sp. | reverse complement strand
CCTTCTCGTCCCTGAAGCGCAGCAGCTCCTCAAGGACCGCCAGTTCCCTGGGCTTCATCTTGTTGGCCCCCTTGAAGCGCAGGCACATGAGCTCACCCTCGCGGGAGGCGGAGCGCACGCCCGCCACCAGTTCGGACTCCTCCTCGACCCAGCTCAATCTCCCCTTGACCTTAAGCTCCGCCTCGAGCTGGCGGTACAACTCGATCAAGAGGGAGGTGTCCTTCATGGCGTACTCCATCATTTCCTGCGACAGGGGACGCTTGCTCCAGTCCGCCTTCTGGTAGCGCTTGTCCAGTTCGACCCCGAACCTTTTCTTCAGGAGGGCGGCCAGGCCGAACTCGCTCTCCCCCAGGAACTGGCTAGCGATCATAGTATCGAAGAGGTTAACCACCTCGATGCCGAAGTCGCGGTAGAGCGAGCGCATGTCGTAGTCTGCACCGTGAAAGATCTTCTTGATGGCTGGATTGGCGAAGATGGGCGCGAGCGTTTTCACATCGAGAGGCGCCAGGGGATCTACCAGGCGAGTCTCAGACTCGGAAGACACCTGTATCAGGCAGACCTTCTCCGTATAGTGATGCAGTGAATCCGCCTCCAGGTCGAAGGCGAGAACGGACTCCTGAGAGAGCCGCTCCACGAGTTTGTCTAAGGTCTCCTGGTTGGTGACCAGATGTGCCGAAGCGGGATTTACACCGTTAAGTTTGATCTGCAAAAGTTCCCATCCGTTTCCGCATCTTACATGCTGTCAAAGTCTTCGAATATGTCATGCCAAGGCTCTCTGTCACTATGACAGTGCCCAGCGGGAAAGATTACAACCTCTTCACCTTTAGTTCAAGGGAAGAATCGATTTCTGGAAAAAATATCAAGCCTCGAGTTCGCGCAGCGCCTGGACGGTCCGCTCCATTTCTTCACGGGTGCCTATGGAAATCCTGACGCCGTGGGCAAGCTTCGGGTCGGTGAAGTGGCGCACCAGTATCTTGCGGTCGTACAGCCCCTGGTATACCCGGGTCCCGTTGCGGTCCGGCGGGGTGGCGAACACGTAGTTGCCGCTGGAGGGGATCACCTGGTAGCCGATTTTTTCCAGAGCTGCGCTGAACCAGCCGCGGGTCTCCTTGATGCGGGTCACGCAGTGCAGGAAGTACTCCTGGTCGCTCAGGGCCGCGGCCGCCGCGGCCTGCGCCAGCCGGTCCAGATTGTAGTGGTCGCGTATCTTGTTCAGTGCCGCGATCACCTCGGGCCTGGCGATCGCCATGCCGAGCCGCATTCCCGCAAGCGAGTAGCTCTTGGAGAAGGTGCGGGTGACCACGACGTTGTCGAGGGAGCGCACCAGGTCGAGGGAGTTCTCATCCGCGAAATCCGCGTACGCCTCGTCGACCACGAGCACGCCCGAGAGCCGCCCGGCCAGCTCGGCGATGTAGCGCTGGGTATAGGTGAAGCCAAGCGGCGCGTTCGGGTTGGTCAGGAAGAAGAGCCGGCAGGCATAAGCATCCGGAATCCCTGCCGGTTCTAACTGTTCCGTCAACCCGAAGGTCCGCACCCGCGCGCCCTGGATCTCAGCCAGCGTGCCGTAATAGGAGTAGGAGGGATGCACGTAGGCAATCTCTTCCCCCTCGCCGGCAAAGGCCCGGATCAGGTTGTTCAGCACCTCGTCGGAGCCGTTGGCCATGATGATCCAGGAGGGATCGAAGCCGTACAGCCTCCCCGCCTCCTCGCGCGCGAGCCGGCTCGCCGCGTCCGGATAACGGCGCAGCCCCTCGCCCGCCTCCTTCGCTATGGCGTCGATCACCTGCGGCGAAGGGGGATAAGGGTTCTCATTGGTATTGAGCTTGATGTAGGAGGCAGCGTCTTCGGGCTGGAAACCGGGGACATATCCGGCCATCTCTGCGATGTTTTTCCGCAGCTGGATCATGGCAACTCCTTCGTGTCATTTTAACAACTGAGACTATAACCAAAAACGGGTGGGAAAGTCAAAGCATCCAAAGGCAATTTACACCAGTGGCAATCCTGATCGGCAACGATCTTCCGCTACCGACAACTCTCCCTCCCCTTCAAGGGGAGGGTCGGGGTGGGGATGGGGTAGAGTCTGCGCCAGAGCACACCCCCATCCCCCACCTGTCCTCCCCCTTGAAGGGGGAGGGACGTACAGCGGAAGATCATTGCTAAACGGGAAGGCAACTGACAATGGACGATTGACAATTGACAGTGAACGGCCGGTGTCGTGCTCAGAGGACGGTTCCGCGCACCGTTTCCGGGGCCACGGCTGAGGTCGGTGGTCAGTAGCGCTCCAGCTCCCGGTACAGGGTGGTGCGCCGCACCGGGGTGAATCCGGCGCCCTTGATGAGCTCTATCATCTCCTCGCGCGACATGCGGAACCTGCATCCCGCAGCGGCGACCACATTTTCTTCCAGCATGGTGCCGCCCAGATCGTTGGCGCCGAAAGAGAGCGCCACCTGCGCCATCTTCGCCCCCTGGGTCACCCAGCTCGCCTGGATGTTCCCGATATTGCTCAGGACGATCCTGGAAAGGGCAAGCACCTTCAGGTATTCGACCCCCGTCGCGCTGCCGCCGCCAAGCTCCGTGTTGCCCGGCTGGTAGGTCCAGGGGATGAAGGCGGTGAAACTCCCTCCCTCCTCCTGCAGCGCGCGGACCCTCATGAGATGCTCTACCACGTCTTCCGGGCGCTCCCTGCTTCCGAACATCATGGTCGCGGTGGTGGGCATGCCGAGGCGCGCCGCCTCACGCATGACATCCGCCCACCCCTGCCAGCCGATCTTTTTGGGCGAGATCTCGGCCCTGACGCTGTCCACCAGTATCTCGGCTCCGCCACCGGGGATGGAATCGAGCCCGGCCCCCTTGAGCCGGGCGAGCGTCTCCTGCAGCGAGAGCCCGGAAACCTCGGCGATGTGCGTCACTTCGGCAGGCGAGAGGGAATGGTTCTGGAGCCCGGGAAAGCGGCTCTTGATCTGCCTGAAGAGTTCCTCGAAGT
Organism: Geobacter sp.; assembly: GCA_003499925.1. Taxonomy (GTDB): domain Bacteria; phylum Desulfobacterota; class Desulfuromonadia; order Geobacterales; family Geobacteraceae; genus Geomonas. Next base: position 68,297 of record DNRQ01000007.1, on the reverse strand, counting down.
ATTCGATTTTCAGTCCGGGATGCAGGCCGCCCTGCATCAGGAGCTGCGTCCCGCCCTGGGCCGCCAGTTCCTCGATCTTCGCCAGGATCTCCGAGGTGTCCAGAAGGTAGGCGTCGGCGGCGCCGAGGTCGCGGTAGAACGCGCAGAACTTGCACTTCGACTCGCAGACGTTCGTGTAGTTGACGTTTCGGTCCACCACGAAGCTCACGCAGCGATCCGGATGCATGCGGCGCCTGATGGAGTCGGCCAGCCTGCCGACTGCCAGCAGCTCCCCCTCGGTCAGGCACCAGAGCGCCTCAGCCGGGGTGATCGCTGCGCCGGCAGCGAGCTTTTTGGTGATGTTATTCAGCATCTATCGGCAACCTCAGACTTCATGGACTTCATGGACTTCATGGACTTCATGGAACTCACTTAACTCTCCCCCCTTTGTAAAAGGGGGGGCGGGGGGGATTTGGCGATGCCGCCAGCTGCGAAACCCCCCCTGGCCGCCTGCTAATAAACCCGCAGCTCCCGGTACAGGGTGTCGCGCTCGACGGGGATGCGGCCGGCCTTTCTGATCATGGAGACTATGGCATCGCGGCTCATGGCCTGCGGGGTGTCGGCCCCTGCCTCATGGCCGATACGCTCCTCGACTACGGTGCCGTCCAGATCGTTCACCCCGAAGGCCAAGGAAACCTGCGCGATCTTCTCCCCGAGCATGACCCAGTAGGCCTTTATGTTGGCAAAGTTGTCCAGATAGATGCGGGATACGGCGAGCGTCCGCAGGTCGTCGACTCCGGTGGTCCCGGCGCCGGCGATCTTCAGCTCCGAATGCTCGGGCTGGAAGGCGAGCGGGATGAAGACCTGGAAGCCGCCGGTCCTGTCCTGCAACTCCCGAAGCTGCCGCATGTGGTCCACCCGGTCGGCAATACTCTCCAGATGCCCGTAGAGCATGGTCGCGTTCGACTTGAGCCCCGCACCATGCACCTGCTCCATGATGGAAAGCCAGGAGGCTCCGCTGATCTTCTCCGGGCAGAGCTGATCCCGCACAGCCGGCGCGAAGATCTCGGCCCCGCCGCCCGGGAGCGAACCGAGCCCCGCCTGCTTCAGCCGCTCCAGGGTCTCAGGTATCGAGAGCGCCGCGAGCTCCGAGAGGTAGGAGATCTCGACGGCGGTAAACGCCTTGATGTGCAGGGCCGCAGAGACCTCCCTGACGGTGCCGAGCATCTCCAGGTAGAACTCGAAAGGGAGATCGGGATGGAGCCCGCCCACCACGTGTATCTCGGTAGCACCCTGCTGGAGCGCCTCTTCGGCGCGAGCCCGGATCTGGTCCAGGGTCATCAGGTAGGCGCCGGGCTGGTCGGCGGACCTGTAGAAGGCGCAGAAGCGGCAGCGGTTTACGCAGATGTTGGTGTGGTTGATATGGCGGTTGACGTTGAAGAAGACCCTGCGGCCGTTGCGCTTCTCGTTCACCGACTGGGCGAGCTCGCCGAGCGCCAAAAGGTCGTCGTGCCGGAAAAGGAAAAGGGCTTCGGCTTCGTCGATCCTGGCACCGGCACGGACCTTCTCCGCTATGGCTGCAAATGTCATAAAGATTGGTCCTGTGGTAAAAAGTCAAAATCCGCACACGGATTGGACGGATGATACGGATAAAGACAGGTCAGACTAAATACCGGGAAAATCACTGCGTAACCTGATTTCATCCGTCAAATCCGCCCGATCCGTGCCCGGGTTTAAGGTTGGTGCTTAGCTTCCCCAGCGCCTGAACAGGGTGTGCTCGACGCCTACGCTGTCCAGCACCTTGCCGGCTACGAAATCGACCAGGTCGTCCAGGGTCTCGGGATGCTGGTAAAAGGCGGGCATGGCGGGAACGATCCGCACTCCCAGACGCGCCAGCTTGAGCATATGCTCCAGGTGGATCGCATTGAACGGGGTTTCCCGCGGCACCAGCACCAGGGGACGCCCCTCCTTCAGCATGACGTCCGCCGCCCGCTCCAACAGGTTTCCGGAGTTGCCGCAGCTTATCCTGGACAAGGTCCCCATGGAACACGGGACGACGATCATGGCGTCCGGGGCCGACGAGCCGCTGGCTATGGGGGAGAGCAGGTCATCTTCGGCATGGAAGCTGAGCCGCTCTCCCTGGTACTGGAAGTAGGCTCGCAGCTCGTCAACGACTCCGGCTCCGGCCCAGTCGAGGCCGCACTCCTCCTTCAGCACCGCGAAACCGGCCCCGGTGATCAGCATGCTGACCCTCTCTCCGGCGCGCAACAGCTCCCCTGCGACCCGCAGGCCGTAAATGGAACCGGAGGCGCCGGTGATGGCGAGGGCGAAGTGCCGGGCGGTCACGCCGCGCCGCCTGTCAGGGTATCGAAAAGCGTGGCGAGAAAGAGGGTCACGCTGATGTAGCCGTTCATGTTGAAAAAGGCGGCATCGAGACAGTCGAGGTTGCCGCGGCGCAAAAGCCAGTGCTCATACAGCAGCATGCCGCAGGTGGCAACCAGGCCGACCAGAAAGAAGGGGCCCAGGTTCATGGTGAGATGGAGCGCAGCCAGGAATCCGCAGGCAGCAAGGTGAAAGAGCCGCGCGGTCCAGAGCGAGCCGGTGACGCCCAGCTTGGACGGAATGGAGTGCAGCCCGCTCTGCCGGTCGAAATCGAGATCCTGCAGCGCGTAGAGGATGTCGAAACCGGCCACCCAGAAAAGGACGGCAAGCGCCAGCAGAAAGGCGGGAAGTTCCAGGTCGCCCCGGATGGCGATCCAGGCGCCAAGCGGCGCTCCGGACAGGCAGATGCCGAGCACCACGTGCGCCAGGGCGGTGAAGCGCTTGCAGTAGGAATAGAGCAGGATGAAGCCGAGTGCCACCGGTGAAAGGTAGAGGCAGAGCGGGTTCAGCATCCGCGCGGCAAAAAGCATCAGGAGCACGGAAAGTGCGATGAAGAAGAGCACGGCTCCGCGACTGAGCAGTCCGGCCGGGATGGCGCGCCCGCTGGTGCGCGGGTTCCTCGCGTCGATCTCCGCGTCGATGACGCGGTTAAGCCCCATGGCGGCTGTGCGCGCCCCGACCATGGCGCAGACGATCCACCCCACCTGGGGGAGCGTCGGCAGACCGCCAGCCGCAAGCAGCGCTCCGGTGAAGGCAAAGGGGAGTGCGAAAATGGTGTGGGAAAACTTGATCATCTCCAGGAAGACCCGCACCCTGGCGCATACTGTCATTTCAACTCCTGCCTGACTGCTCATACCGACCTTTCCAGCCCCTTTTGCCACTAAAAGGCTCAAAAAACACAAAAGACATAAAAGAGATTAGCCACAAAAAGGCACAAAATGCACAAAAGAGAACCAATCTTCTTATAATTATAAAAAGAACGCATCTTCTTAATTGTTTTTCCGGTGTTAAAGTCCTGCCTTTTTTTGCGTCTTTTGTGCCTTTTTGTGGCGAAAAAATCTTCAGGTTCAGAGAAAGCCGTATTCCCGCCATCTCCTCTCCACCAGGGCGCTCACAAAGGGATCCTGCCCAAGCTCCTGGAACTCCCGCTCCCCCCCCTCTTCCGGAAACTTGCGGGTCGCGTCGATCCCGAGACTCCCCTCGGAGAGCAGCAGATCGCGCGGGAACCGGGCGCCGTTCAGCGCCTGCCAGAAGGCCCGGGGGAGCGTCAGCGCCGCATCGGCCGCGTCAACCACGACCAGGAGCTTCCCCCTCTTGAGCCAGCCGCTGTCCCGAAGCGATTCCAGCACCCGGCGCCCCTGTCCGGCGACGGTCTTCCTGATGGCGATCACCGCGCAGCCGTGGAAGATCCCCTCCATCGGCAGCGTGATATCGACGATCTCCGGACACTGCCTCCTGCTGAAGGGAACCAGCAACCGCTCCGCTGCCTTGGCCAGATAGCAATCCTCCATGGGCGGGGGACCGACCACGGTAGCCTGGCAGATCGGCTCCGAGCGGTGCGTGATGCAGGAGACCCGGAGCACCGGAACCTGCTCCCCTTGATCGTAGCGGCCGGTGTGGTTGCCGAAGCGCCCCTCGCTGCGGGTCTCTCCGGGCTCGATATGCCCCTCGATCACCAGCTCCGCACGGGCCGGAACGCTCAGCCCCGAGGTCAGGCAGCGCGTCATCTCGACCGGCTCCCCCCCCAGAAACCCGGCAAAGGAAAGCTCGTCGAAGGGCTCCGGCAGGGGAAGGGACGCAGCGAGCGTGAGCGACGGGATGGCCCCGACGGCGATCGCCACCGGCATCTTCAAGCCGGCAGCCGCATACTTTTCACAGTGGCCGAAGCCGCCGCTCCCCGGTTTCCAGCGGATTCCGGCACTGGAATCGTCGAAGAGCCGGACCCGGTACATGCCGCAATTGGCCGCTCCGGTTTCGGGATCTTGGGTAAAGACCAGGGGAAGGGTGATGAAACGCCCGCCGTCCCCGGGCCAGCTTTTGAGAAAGGGATAGCTCAGAAGATCCGGGACCTGCTGCACTATTTCCTGGCAGGGGGCGCCGTCGACCCGCGCAGGCAGCGGAGCAGCGTCGGGAGAGCCGAGCAGCCGCTCCATCCGGCCGGTCAGCTCACCCAGACTTGCCACCTCGAGCGCGAGCGCCATCCGGGCATGGGAGCCGTAGAGGTTGGTTGCCACCGGATAGCGGCTTCCCTTCACCCTGCTAAACAGCAGCGCCTTGCCGCCACCCGGCGCCTTGCTGTGCCGATCGGTGATGGCGGCGATCTCCAGATCCGGGTCCACCTCCGCATCCACCCGTTGCAGTTCGCCCAGCGCATCCAGCCTGGCAAGAAAGTCGCGTAAGTCCCTGTAGGCCATGCGCACCCCGGAAATAACCGAAAGGCAACTTTTTATCACTTCCACCGGGTGATGACAATGTTTTTCTGCCGGGGAGCCGGCGCTCACGGCAAGGAGCGGCTGAAGCGGCGGGCATTTATCTCCCTACAATCGCTCCTTTGCGAGGGGGCTGCGGGACGAAGGCGAATTAACAATTATTAACTTTGCGGTACACTTCCAATGATCGGGCGGGGCACAGGCAGTTGCGGCCCGGAGGGTGAGTCGGGTCAAATCCCGCCGCTCAACTGCCATGGATGGGTAGCTCCGGTGCCAAAAACACCCCCATCCCCCTCCTGACCTCCCCCTTGAAAGGGGAGGGATCTGAGCAGCGGAAGATCCGCGCTAACTCGGATAACCTAATGACAGTGCCCCCAAGGGGGGAGCTCTTAAAGCATCGAGCGAGCTTTGGACAGGCATTTGCGGCCCACGAGCAGACATTGTGCAGCCGATGAACAGCGGTTTTTTGAAAACCGGTTTCAGCCGGCTCCGCCCAATGCGGATAAATTCGCGCGATTACGGCCACTTGCACCGAACTCCCAGTTGTGAATTTTTATGGCACTTTGCGTGTAATAGAAAAGCCAACAATGAACAGAGGGGGCAACGCCATGAAGGTCCCAGGCAGAGAAACGAGACGGATCGATTTAGCAATAGGTTACGGATTCAGGGCCGCCGTCGTCTCGGTAGCCCTGCTCTTTTCGGGTTGCGGCGGGGGTGGCGGCGGCAGCGCACCTGCCGCGGTAAACAGCGTCACCCCGGCCTCACCGCAGGCACCGCAGGCGGAAAACTCCTTCGCGATCACAAGCGACAATTACGGCATCGGGAACGCGACCTACCTGGCCGCCACCACGTCGACCAGCGGGCTGGTGCTGCGGGCGGCGATCGCCTCCAGCATGACCGATCAGGAGTTCAAGACCGTGTCGCGCATCGACATCGCCAACCCCGGCGCGGTAGCCGCGGGCGTCGCCTATTCCCTGGGGGGAGCGGCGGGCGGCGCCCCGGCATTCCCGGGAACGGTGTACTTCTTCAACGGCCACCCCTCGACGCTGTTGCAGACGGCCGGCGGGAGCATTATCTTCACATCCTACGGGAGCAATCCCGGCGACCCGGTCTCCGGTTCCTTCACGGCACTGGTCGTGGACGGCAGCGACAGCGCTACCCCGAAAGCGAGCTACACCATCGCCGCGAACTTCAGCTTCACGACCGGAAGCTTCGGCCCGATACTACCCGCACCGGTTCCGGTGCCGCTGGTTGCCTCGGCGACCTACGGCGCGATCTGCGCCTCTTGCCACACCCTGGGAAGCCTCGACTCCGTTCCAGGAAGCGGCCCGGAACTGTCGCTCAAGGGGGGCAGGCTGAATACCCTGTTCGGCGCAGGAGTCGCAGGGCACCAGGGGATAACTCTGGCAGACGCCGAGATCTCGGCAGTGAAGATCCTGCTCAACATGAACTGATCCCTCACGAAAGGAAACGAACAATGGCCGGTCGGGTGGCAGCGAAATGCCCCTCGATCGGCCTTTGTTGTTCCTGAAAGTAGTGTCAGCTTCAGTTCTTCACCTGTTTCTCGTTCCCAAGCTCCAGCTTGGGAATGCAATCGCTGTCAAAGCTCCAGCTTTGAGGCGTTGAAGCGGAGCTTCCTATACAATTTGCGTTCCCAAGCAGGAGCTTGGGAACGAGATGAATGGCCGGTCGGGTGGCGGCAAAATGCCCCTCGATCGGCCTTTGTTATTCCTGAAATAGTGTCAGCTTCAGTTCTTCACATCCCTTCCCCCAAACGCACCCCATCCCCACCCGAGCTCTCTCCTTTGCAGCGGAGGGAGCTGCCGAGCTTTTCCCGAACTCCTCCAGTCTAAAAAACCTTCCATCAATCAGCTACCTGCAGCCCACGTTGAAACCTTTGGATCAGCGTTTCGACGACCATGATCGGAACAGAAGATGCAGAGTTGCCCCTTCCACTGTAACAGTCGTGCGCAGCAGGATTAGCTCTGGGTGGCATTAACCGGTGATCCAAAGTACAAAAGAGAAAGTTTTCTCAGTATTTTGGGGTGATTTGCCTCTATCAAATGCAAATTATCTTTATATTATCAAAGAGTTTTGTTAATGTGCCTCAGCTTCATGAGTCCATCCTGACCGTGCTATAGCGGGAAAAGCCACAGTCTAATGCCGCGAAATAGACCGGGTCTTCGTTTTTACCACTGCAAAATCCCGAAAAACCGGGTCGAAGGACAGCAAGCGATGCGGATTAAGGAAAATAAATTTAGTTCCCTTTCCATCTCCGGCAGAGGCAAAAAGCGGAATACCCCGGCGGCGCAACTCCTCGGACCGCCGACATTTCCGCATCGCCGATTGCCGGAAACGACCGCTAGCCCGGCCGTCAGCACGACGCACGGCTGGGGGATTGCCGGGCCGTTTATGCACCAGTGAGACCCTGAATTGATATTTTCTGAAGCTACCGGATACCAGCAGGTGACGAGCGGGCAGAAACAGGCGCCGGCGTCCACCCCGCCTGCCACAGATCAAGGCGCTACTGGCAGGTCGGCAACGCTGCGGTGCACTGCACTCTCGATGCCCGCTCTGCTCGTCCTGTCGGGCCTTCTCTTGCCTGCTGCGGCTCGTGCGGCACAGGATCCGACCCCGCCCGCCCCCCCGACCATCTCCAAATCGTTCACACCCAGCACCATCAACAACGACGGCGTCTCGACTCTCACCCTGACCCTGGGCAACCCGTCCGGCAACGCCACCGCGCTGACCGGCGTGGCGGTCAGCGACACCCTGCTCTCCAGCGGAAGCGTTTTCCAGGTCGACGACCCACCCGACCTGGTCAACGGCTGCGGCGGCACCGTTACCGGAGCCACCCCGGGGAGCACCGAGATCGCCATCAGCGGGGTCACGCTGCCCCCCAATGAGAGCTGCAGCGTTTCGGTCCAGGTAACCGCCCCAACGGGAAACTACCCGAACAGCACCTCGCCGATCGTTTCCGAAAACGGCGGCACCGGACTTTCCGCCAGCGCGACACTCTCGGTGGGACACCCCGCCATCCATAAATCGTTCCTGCCGAGCAGCATACCCTACGGGGGGATTTCGCAGCTCACCATAACTCTGATCAACTCGACCTACTCGGGTCTATCCGGGGCCACCTTCACGGACCTCTTCCCGGAGGGGCTCGTGGTTGCCTCTCCGGTCGGCCTGAGCAGCGACTGCGGTGGAGCCGTCTACCGGACCGGATCGACCAGCGCGCTCGCCCCCGGCGACAGCTCGCTTACCCTGGTCGGCGGCTCCATACCCAAGCGCAAAGGGAGCGAGAACGCCAACATTCCCGAGCGGAAAAAGAGCGCGAACGGCAGCTGCAGCATCACGTTGAACGTCACGGCGAGCGCCACGGCCGTCAACGTGATCCCGGCCCATCCCAGCGCCAACCACCTCCAGGTGGACGGCCCGGACTACAACACCATCCCGGCGCAGGCGACTCTGCTGGTCTATCCGGTCCCTACCGGCACCAAGAGCTTCACCCCTGCCTCGATCGGCGCCGGCTCCCCGTCCCGGGTCACCATCACCCTCGGCAACTCGAACAGCTTCGACGCGACCGAAGTCGCCTTCACCGACAACTACCCGTCGGGGCTCGTCAACCACGCAACCACTGCAGCGCTTTCCAGCTGCGGCGGCAGCCTCACCGCGCTCCCCGGAGGCAACTCGCTGCAGCTCACCGGCGCCACGATTCCCGCCCGGGCGAGCTGCAGCGTGACGGTCAACGTGACCAGCGCGAGCGTCGGCACCTACACGAGTCCCTCCTTCCAGGTCAGCACCGGCAACCTGGGGCCCGCAACCGTCGCCCCGGCTCTCCTGACCGTGCTGCCGCCACCCAACATCATCGTGCTGAAGACGGTGCAAAACCACTGGGACCCGGTAAACGGCAGTGCGAACCCGCGGGCCATACCGGGGGGGGAGATGCTGTACCAGCTTTTGATCACCAATTCCGGCGGGGGGGCAACGGATGCGAACTCCATCGTGATCACCGATCCGATCCCCCTGCACACCTCGCTCATGCTGGGCGCGACCCCGGTCTCGTTCGCCGACGGATCCCCGTCCAGCGGGCTCAGTTTCAGCTGGGGGGGGGCGGCGAGCCTAACCGACGACGTCCAGTTCTCCAGGGACGGCGGCACCGACTTCGACTACGTTCCCTCACCCGGCTCCAACGGTGCCGACCCCGCGGTGACCCACATCCGCATTACGCCGCGCGGGGCGTTCAACGCCTCCGACGGCAGCAATAACCCCAACTTCGGCATCACGTTTAAGGTGATCATCAACTGACAAAGGAGGAATCAGCTGCTTAGACAACTTACAAGGGAGGTGAAGCAAGCAAAGCGCTGACAACGCGCTGCATGGCAGTTGCAGTATCCCGGTAGCTGCAGGAATTTTAAGACGCAACGATTTAACCGCAGGTGGATGACTTTTAGTTGCAGGACATTTATTGCAGGACATTTCATTCATTTTTTCAATCAAAAAAGGAGACACAAATGAAGAAACAACTTCTCGGGTTAGCAGCCTCACTCGGCGTCATGATGTACGCAACCGGAGCACTGGCTGCGACCGGCGCAGGCGTCAGCATCACCAACACCGCCACCGCTAGATACAACGTGGGGGCCGCAGCCTACAGCGTGAATGCCTCCGCGACACCCTTCAAGGTGAGCCAGCTCGTCAACGTGTCGGTGACCAACATGGACGGCGGCCAGGTACCGGTCGCAACCAGCGCCACGGGCCAGGCCACCAGCTTCCGTATCAAGAACGAAGGTAACGGACCGGACAACTTCATCCTTACCGTGAACAACCTCATTGCCGGCGACAGCTTCGATCCCACCTTCTCCTCCATCGTTCTCGACAGCACCGGCGACGGCGCCTACAACACCGGCGACCAGACCTACGTCACCGGCGCCGCCATCGCACTGACGGCCGGTCAGGAATTGACCGTTTTCGTGCTGAACGACATTCCCGCCGCGGCCAACACCAACACCGGTATCACCCAGGTGCAGGCCCAGTCCAACATCTTCAATTCGGGCATCCTGGGCACGGCATATCCGGGCGCAGGTGTCGGCGGCGTCGATGCGGTTCTCGGCGTCGTGGACGGCGCCAGCTCCGGTCAGGGTACCTATGTGATCTCCTCGGTCACCGTGACCCTCGAGAAAACCTCCGTGATCGCCGACCCCTGGGGGGGCAGCCAGGCCGTTCCGGGCGCCACCGTCACCTACAGCATCAAGGCTACCGTCTCCGGGAGCGGCACCGCCACCGGGCTCAAGATTGTCGACCCGATCCCCGCCAACACCACCTACAAGTCCAGCACCATGCAGCTGAACGGTGCCCCGCTCACCGATGCGGGTAGCGACGATGCCGGCGACGTCAACATCACCACCCCCAGCACCGTCACGGTGAATCTGGGTAACGTGGCAGCGGGAGCTGCGGCCAGCACGGTCAGCTTCCAGGTAACCATCAACTAGTCAAGGAGTGCACCATGAAGTTCCCACGCATCGCCAATACCGCTCTGGCCCTGCTGCTGGCGGCCGCGAGCTTTTCGCCTGCATTTGCAGAGGACGGCAAACTGAAGCTTACCTCACGCTCGGAGAAGGAAGTCGTCGAGGTGAAGGAAGGGAAGAAGAGCGTTACCCTCGCCCCCGCCGAAAAAGTGGTCCCGGGGGACGTGGTCGTCTTCACGAACCATTACAAAAACGCCGGGAGCGCGCCGGCGGAGGACGTCGTCATCAGCAACCCGGTCCCCAAGCACATGACCTACCTGGACGGGAGCGCCTTCGGGGAGGGGGCAACCATCACCTTCTCCTTCGACAAGGGAAAGAGCTTCGAGACCCCCGGCAAGCTGGTCAAGACCGAGAAGGGGAAAAAGCGGACCGCCAGGGCGGAGGAATACACCCACATCCGCTGGAGCTTCAAGAACCCGATTCCCGCCGGGAAGGAGGGGGAGCTCGGCTTCAGGGCCCGGCTGAAATAGGGTCTTTCTCCCGGCGCTCCCCGAGGCAGCGCCGGGAGAGGATAACCCTGCAAGATTGCTGCACTTTTAATCAAAAAGGAGAACTCCCATGAAAGCAACGAAAATTGCCCTGCTGCTGGCGGCCCTGGCACTGCCGCTTGCGGCAGCACAGACAGCGCTGGCAGCGCTCACCCCGGCCGGCACCGAGATCACCAACGAGGCGACCCTCGCCTACAAGGTCGGCGGCTTCGTTCAGCCCACCTCGACCTCGACGCAGACCAAGTTCAACGTGGACCGGAAGGTCAACTTCAACGTGACCAACGTCCCCGCCAGCTTTATCGACGTGCTTCCCGGCTCCACCGACCAGGCTCTCAAGTTCACCGTCACCAACCAGGGGAACGACACCCAGGACTTCGACCTCACGGTGGCGCAGCTCACCGGCGGCACCGTCTTCGGGGCAACCGACAACATCGACGCGGCCGGCGTGCGTCTCTACCTGGACAACGGCAGCGTCGCCGGCTCCTTCGACTCCGGCGATACCGATATCACCGCCGGCCACCTCCTGGACGAGGTGGCACAGGACGCCACCGTCACCGTGTTCATCGTCGGAAACTTCCCGACCCCGCAGATCAATGCCAACGTGGCGGGACTCACCCTCGCTGCAACGGCGCTCCACGGCCACGGCGCCGGAGCAGGTGCAGTCATCGACGGCGCCGTGACCGACATCAACGGCACCGTCCCAGGGAACGCCATCTTCACCGTCTTTGCCGACACGGGCCGGGACAACAGCGAGCTGGTGGCAGGGGCATTCCGGATCACCGCCCCGGTGCTCACGGTCAACAAGCTCTCCAGGGTGATCTGGGATCCGGTCAACTTCAACGCGACCCCCCGCAGCATCCCGGGCTCCTACGTCCAGTACGAGATCACCATCGCCAACGCCGGGACCGCCCTGGCATCGGCTAACCTCACCACCATCCAGGACCTGCTGAACGGCAACACCGTCCTTGACCCGGACCTGGTCGGCAACGCGCTCGATACCGCTGCCCCGACCGCAATCTCGGCAGCGGGCAAGAGCTTCATGGTCGGCTACGCCAAAACCACCCCCGGAGTCGGCAGGACGGTCGCCTCGCCCAGCTACTACAGTGCAGGGAGCGGCGTCACGGTAACCGGGCAGAACCTGGTGTTTGAATTCGAAACGCTGCTCCCCGAACAGTTGCCCGACTACCTGGCTGGCGAGCTGAAGCCGGGAGAGTCGGTGACCCTGACCTTCAACGTCGCGATCAAGTAGCTGAAGCGCTTCCTCCCCCCTCCCGACCTCCCCCCTCCGGGGGGAGGAGAGTTGGTGGCGCGAGATGCGCGTGAGCGTTCATCAGAAACTGTAAAGATGTAACCACCCGGTCCCGCAGTCGATCTGCGGGACCGGCAACTACCCGAAAAACGAGAGCCCTTGGCGCTAAGAAGGCAGCACGCATACGGGATCGCCTCCTGGTCCTGCCTGCAGCTACGGCGCTCCCCGATCCACAGGGGGAGCCGCGCGCTGCCGCTTTGCCTGGTCTCGACGCTCCTCGTCCTTTCGGCCCTCTTCGCGCTCCTGCTGCCGCCATCTGCCTGCGGCGGGACGCCGCCCGACACCCCGATCGTGAACCAGGCCTCGGCGAGCTACGGCTACGCCGGGCTGGAACTCAGCAGCCTCTCCAACGTCGACTCCTTCCTGGTCAGCGACTCTCCCGCCAAGCCGGCCATCAAGCTGTACCGCTACGCCCCGGACAACGCCGAGCTCAGCACGACGGTGCCGGTCACCTCGTACAGCAGCGGCAGCGCCAGCGGGGCCCTGATCGGGATCCCGGCGCCGCGCGACCCGGGCGCACCGACCCCGCTGCACGAGGAGATCTATTTCCACGCCGGCCAGCCGATCTACCTGGTGGTCAGCGCCGCCAGACAAAACCTGAGCGCCGAGAGCGCGCAGAGCGTAACGGTCGAAATCACCAGCTCCACGGGAGACCAGGAACTGCTGACGCTGACCGAAACCGGGCCGGACACCGGCATCTTCGCCGGCTACATCCTGGCCGCCCAGAAGAGCGGCGGCCCGGTCCGCTACGACGGCACGCTGACCGTGGCCGATGCAGCCCGGGTTCTGGCACGCTACCACGATTCCGCCGATGCCGCGGATGCCGTAGAGGCCTCGGCCCTGGTCGACCCGACAGGAAGGCTCTTCGACAGCGTCACCGGCCAGCCGGTGGACGGCGTCACCGTCATCCTCAGCTACGACAACGGCAGCGTTGCGCCGGTCCTGGGGGACGACGGGGTGAGCGACTACCCCGACCGGGTGACAAGCGGCGGCACCGCCTCGGACCAGGGAGGAAGGAGCTACGACTTCGCCCCGGGGGCCTACCGGTTTCCGCTGCTGGCGACCGGAAGCTACCGGCTTTCGGTGCAGATACCCCCCGGTTCCAACTACCGGTTCCCTTCCACGCGCTCCGACGCCGACCTGGCGCTGCTTGCCGGCGCCCCCTACGCGCTCTCCCCGGCCTCGCGCGGCGCCAGCTTCGAGGTGAACCCCGGGCCGATCATCCGGATCGACATCCCGCTCGACCCGATCGCCACCGGCCTTTGGCTGCAGAAGCACTCCGGCAAGACAACGGCGGCCCTGGGGGATTTCGTCCCGTTCAGCGTCGGCGTGAGCAACACCAGCCAGGCCGCCATCACCGGCATCGTGATGACCGACCGGCTGCCGGCGGGCCTTCGCTACCAGCCCGGCTCGCTGCGGCTGGCGGGGGTCGCGGCCCCCGACCCGGCTGTCTCCTCCGACGGAGCGACGCTGAGCTTCCCGGTCGGCGACCTGGCGCCGGCGGAACTGGTCGGCATCAGCTATGTGACCCGGGTGATCCCGGGGGCGCGTCCGGGGACCATCAGCAACGAGGTTTCCGCAACCGGCCGAAACGTCAGCGCCGACGTCACCTCCAACCTCGCCACGGCATCGCTCAAGATCACCGAGGACCTGTTCGCCTCCCGCGCCTTCCTGATGGGGAGCGTGACCGAGGGGGCCTGCGGCAGCGAGGGGTCCGGCCTCAAGGGGGTCAGGATCTACCTTGAGGACGGCAGCTTCGTGGTGACCGACAAGAGGGGGATGTTCCATTTCGAGGGGGTGCTGCCCGGGAGCCATGTGGCTCAGCTCGACCTCCAGTCCCTCCCCGCCGGATACCGGGTGGTGGCGTGCCAGCAGAACAGCCGTTTCGCCGGCAGGCCCTTCTCCCAGTTCGTCGACCTGCAGGGGGGCTCGATGTGGCGGGTCGATTTCCAGGTCGAGCGCGAGGCGCCCGAGAAGGTCCCCCGGGTGAAGCCCGCGCCTGCGCCTGCGCCTGCGCCTGCGCCGCCGCCGCCCGCACCGGCCCCGGTGATCCCGGTTCCGCCCGAACCCGCGCCGCCCGAGCCGGTGGTCGAGGAGACCATCCACTCCGAGGCGGGCATCGCACTGAGGAGCGTGGTGCAGGGTGAGTCGGTCACCTACCAGGCCCTGCTGGGTGGGGGGCCGGCGCCCCTCTCCCGGCTGCGGCTCACCGTGCAGTTGCCGGCGGGGGTGAGCTACATCCCCGGGAGCTGCGACCTGGAAGGGATCCCGGTCGCCGACCCTGACCGGGACGGCGACAAGCTCTCCTTCGCACTCCCCGACAGCAGCGGAGAGTGGGAGAGTATCATCACGTTGCGCGCCAGCCTGAACCGGAAGGTGCGCGCCGGGGGACAACTGACCAGCGCGCTGCTCTCCTTCGACACCCCCCGGGGCGACAGACTCTCGACGCCGCCGGCCATGAACCTGCTGGACCTGGACCGCAAGGAAAACCGGATCGCCCTGCCGGAGATCGTGCTGCACCCGCAATTCCCCACCTTCAGCGCCGATCTGATCCCCGAGGACAAGGACAAGCTGGACCGGCTCGCCGCCACGTTGTCGGAGGTCACCATCGCCCAGATCACGGTTACCGGCCACACGGACAGCGTACGCATCTCCGCACGCGGCAAGAGCACCTACCGCGACAACAAGGCGCTCTCGCTGGCCCGGGCCAACAGCATCGGGCAGTATCTGATGAAGAAACTGCAGCTGCCGCCGGAGATGCTGAAGGTCGCGGGGATGGGCGAGAGCGAGCCGGCCACCAGCAACAAGACCGAAAAGGGGCGCGCCCTGAACCGCCGCGTCGAGATCCGGGTGCTGGCGGAACGCCGCACCGAGACCACCCTGTTCAAGCAGGTGAAGGACGACAGCGGCATGCTCAAGACGAGTTTCAGCACCGTGCAGCGCCGCCGGCCTCCCCCGAAGCCGGCGGCGGCGGAACTCCCCGTGCAGGCGGATGCGACGGCAGGGGACAAGCCTGCGGGGCAGGGAGTCCCGGCCGGAGAATCCGCGCTGTCCGGCGCGGGGTCGGTGCTATGGGCGGTAGCGGGCGCCGGTGCCGCGGCAGTTCAGGCGGTCACCGGGCTCGATGCAGGGGCACCGGTGGCAGGCGCGACAGCGGCCGGTGCCGCAGCTGCAAAAGCTGCCCCGGAAGCCGAGGTGCTCTCCCATACCGAGCCGACCATCTCCCATGCCGACCGGGCGCTCTCCGATGCCGACCGGGCGGAGACCGATGCCGCGCCGGATGCCGACAGCGGGGAGGCCGAGGCCCTGGAAACGACGGAGACGGAACAGGGCGAAGATGACGAGCAGGTACCGGTTTTCGATCAGGCCTGGCTGGAAAACAGCGAGCAGGGGCGCGACTGGGCCTGGCCCCCCGCCGTCTACTTCCCTGCCATCACCAGCACCCACATCGCCGTCATGCACCACCCGACCGACAAGGTGAGCCTCTCGGTGAACGGCGAGCCGGTGCACCCGGTGCTCCTGGAGAAGGTCCTGAAAAACCCGTCCGGGAGCAGCGGACTCTCCTACTGGCGCGGTGTCCCCCTGAAATACGGGGACAACCGGCTGGTCGCGGTGCTGCTGCAGGCTGGCGGCGAGAAAACGGTGCTGGAGCGGGTGGTCCACGTTTCCACCGCACCGGTGAAGGCCGAACTGGTCCCGGAGCTCTCCAGGCTGGTGGCCGACGGCAAGACTCCTCCCGTGATCGCCCTGCGCCTTCTGGACAAGGACGACGCGCCGGCCCGCTCCGGGGTGGCAGGGAAGTTTTCGGTGGCCTCCCCGTACCAACCGTTCAGGAAGCTCGCCGACAACATGGGGAACGACCCGCTGGAGAAAAACGGGGTGCAGTACCTGGTCGGCAAGGAGGGGGTGGCGCTGATCCGGCTGCAGCCGACCAGCCGCTCCGGCGAGGTGCAGCTCACCGTTCCGCTCAACGAGCGGGACGAGCAGTACAGGGTCTGGCTCACCCCGGAGCAGCGCGACTGGATACTGGTGGGGATTGGCGAGGGGACCTTCGGGTACCGCGCCATCTCGGGGAAGATGACTCCCGTGAGCGCCGACGCCCCTGAAGAGAGTCTCTACCAGGACGGCAGGCTGGCGCTGTTCGCCAAGGGGACCATCCAGGGGAAATGGCTGCTGACCCTGGCCTTCGACTCCGCCAAGGGGAAACCGGCGGTCGGCGAGGGGCTGTTCCAGACCATCGATCCCGACAGCTACTACACCCTGTACGGGGACGCGAGTCAGCAGCAAAACGAGGCGGCCAGCACGGACAAGCTCTACCTGAAGATCGAGAGGGACCGGTTCTACGCGCTCTTCGGCGATTACGACACCGGGCTCACCGTGACCGAGCTGTCGCGTTACAGCCGCACCCTGAACGGGCTCAAGTCGGAGTACCAGGGGGAGAACCTGGAGTTCAAGCTGTTCGGCAGCAATACCGGCCAGCTCTTCGTCAAGGACGAGTTGCGCGGCGACGGCACCTCCGGCCTGTACCGGCTGACGCGCAGGGAGATCGCGCTCAGCTCGGAGAAGGTGCGCATCGAAACCAGGGACCGCTACCGCAGCGAGATCGTGCTCGCCTCGACCACCCTGGCGCGCTTTGCCGACTACACGATCGACTACGACGCCGGGACCATCTTCTTCAAGGCCCCCGTTTCCAGCACCGATTCCCAGTTCAACCCGGTCTACATCGTGATCGACTACGAGACGGAGAACCGGGGCGCGGACTCCCTGACCCTGGGTGGCAGGGTCGGGGCCAAGTTCAGGGACGACAACGTGAAGGGGGGGCTCTCCTACATCCACGAGGGGCAGCTGAACGCGCACGGGGACCTGTTCGGGGTGGACCTCCTCTGGCAGATCAACAGGGAACTCAGGGTGCGGGGCGAGGCTGCCGGCAGCGGCACCGACTTCGCCGGAGTCAGGCGAAGCGGCAGTTCATACCTGGCGGAACTGGAGCAGCGCTCGACGGAGCTGAACGCCCGGCTCTATTTCCGGGAGCTGGGAGAGGGATTCGGCCTGGGGCAGCAGAGCGCCACGGAGGAAGGGACCCGCAAGCTCGGCGTCGACGCCTCCTACAAGATCAAGGAGCGCTTCACCCTGAACGAGCAGGCGTACCGCCAGTACAACCTGGCCACCGGAGCGGTGAGCAACGTGGTGGAAGCGAAGGGAATCTACACCGCCGAGCAGTACGGACTCTCGCTGGGGGGGCGTTACGCCAGCGACCTGCTGGAGGACGGGAGCAGCAAGAGTTCGCAGCAGCTCATTGCCGGGGCGAACTGGCTCACCCTGAACAAGAAGCTGAACCTGCATGTCGATCACGACCAGTCCCTGGGCCAAAACGGCAACGTCAGTTTCCCGACCCGCACCGCGTTCGGCGCCGACTACAAGATCACCCCGAAGCTGGTCCTCTCCGGCCAGCAGGAATTCAGCTCCGGAGACGCCGGGAGCAGCAGCAACACCAGCGTCGGCCTGAAATCGACGCTCTGGGAGGGGGGGGCGGCCCACACGGGGATGCAGAGGAACCTGAACGAGAACGGCGAGCGGCTCTTCGCCCTGTTCGGGCTGAAGCAGCTCTGGAAGCTGAACGACAAGTGGAGCGTGGACGGCGGCCTGGACCGGAGCCAGACCGTGAAGGGGTCGCAGTCGTACAGCGTCAACGCCAACGCGGCTCCCGCCGTGGGGAGCAGCGAGGATTTCACCGCGCTCTCCCTCGGCGCGAGCTATCAGGAGAAGATGTGGAGCGCCAGCAGCCGCGTCGAGACCAGGATCGCCGATTCCGAGAACAAGCGGGGGGTGCTCACCTCGCTGGTGGGCGAGCTGGCGCCCGGCTGGGGGGGGTCCTCCCGTCTCCGGTTCTACCACTCCGACGCGGCGTCAGGGGAGAAGAAAAGCAGCGGCGAGCTGCGCCTGGGACTGGCCTACCGCCCCGTGGCCCAGCGCTGGATACTGCTGGACCGCCTCGACCTGATCCTGGAGCAGGACCGGGGGGGGGAGGCCACGGTCGACATGGATAGCCGGCGCATCGTCAACAACCTGATCGCGAACTGCAAGCCGTACCAGAGGCTGCAACTCTCCCTGCAGTACGGCGCCAAGTACGCCTTCGAGGCCATCGACCACGCCGACTACAGCGGCTACACCGATCTGATCGGCTTCGAAGGGCGCTACGACCTGACAAAGAGCTGGGATTTGGGCTTCAGGGCGAGCATCATGCATGCCTGGGGCTCCGGCCAGTATGCCTACAGTGCCGGGCCCTCGGTGGGGGTCAACGTGGTGGAGAACGCCTGGATCAGCCTCGGTTACAACCTGGTCGGCTTCAGCGACAAGGATTTTTCCGCGGCCGATTACACGGCCCGGGGTCCCTTTCTGCGCTTCCGCTTCAAGTTCGACCAGAACTCGGTCAAGGACGCGGCGGCATGGATGAACAGGCAATAGGGGGCGCTACAGCGCCGATCGCTGGTCCCCCAGCAGGGCGTCCCTGATCTTCTCGCTTAGCGAGTGCATATCGAACGGCTTCTGGATGAAATGCCGCCCCGCATCCACCACTCCGCGCTGCGCCACCAGATCGGAGGTGTATCCCGACATGAACAGTACCTTGATGCCGGGACGCATGGTCTCGATGACGGCCACCATCTCCTTGCCGTTCATCCCCGGCATGACCACGTCGGTCAGGATCACGTCGATCTGCACCTCCCCCCGGGCACAGGTCTCAACCGCCTGCTCGGCGGTCTCCGACTCGATCACCGTGTAGCCGATCTCTTCCAGCATCTGCCGCGCCATCTCGCGTACCAGGGGGTCATCCTCGACCAGCAGCACGGTTCCCGAACCGGAAATCTCCGCCTCGATAAACTCCTCGGCAATTTCCGCCGTTCCCGAACACCTGGGGAAATAGATCTGAAACGTGGTGCCGTGCCCCGGTTCGCTGTAGACGTTGATGAACCCGTTGTTCTGCCTGACGATGCCGTACACGGTGGACAGGCCGAGTCCGGTCCCCTTGCCGACCTCCTTGGTGGTGAAGAACGGTTCGAAGATGTGGGTCAGGGTTTGCCGGTCCATGCCGCTGCCGCTGTCGCTTACCGCCAGCCGGACGTAGTCTCCGGGCGTTGAGTCGAGATGGTACTGACAGTAGGTCCGGTCGATGTGGACATTTGCCGTCTCTATGGCGATACTTCCTCCATTGGCCATGGCGTCGCGGGCATTGACCGCCAGATTGACCAGGATCTGATCCAGCTGGGAGGGATCCGCCTTGATGCTCCAGATATTGGTGACCGGCCTGAAGCTCAGCTTGACATCCTCGCCGATCAGACGCCCGAGGGTGGCCTGGGTCGCGATGATCTGGGCGTTCAGGTTCACCTCCTTGGGGGAGATGATCTCCTTGCGGGAGAAGGCGAGGAGTTGGCGGGTGATGTCACTGGAGCGCTGGGCGGCCTTGGAGATCTGTTCCAGATATTGCCAGAGCTTCTCCCCTTCCGACACCCTGAGCATCGCCAGTTGCACACAGCCGAGGATCACGCTCAGCATGTTGTTGAAATCGTGGGCCACCCCGCCGGCCAGGCGTCCGATCGACTCCATCTTCTGCGACTGTATCAACTGGGCCTCCAGCTGCCTGCGCTCGGTGATGTCCTCCTTGATCGCCAGATAATGGGTGACTACGCCATCCCTGTTCCTGATCGGGGAGATGGTGGCATGCTCGGCAAAGAGTTCGCCGCTCTTCTTCTTGTTGAGAAACTCCCCCTCCCACACCTTTCCTGCCGTGATGGTATCCCAGAGCTCCCGGTAGAGTCCCGGCGAGTTGAATTCCGACTTCAGGACGCGCGGGTTTTTGCCGAGCGCCTCCTCATAGGTGTAGCCGGTAAGGTGGGTGAACTTCGGGTTGACGAACTCGATGTTGCCTTTTGTGTCGGTGATGACGATGGTGACCGGGCTCTGTTCTACCGCCTGCGACAACTTGATCAGCGACTCCTCGTTGCGCTTGCCCTCCGTGATGTCCTGGATGATGCCGTCGATATGGAGCAGTTCCGAGTTTTCCGTGAAGAAGGGGCGCAGGCTGAGCCGGACCCAGCGCCTGCTGCCGTCCTTCTGGCTGAACTGCGCCTCGAAATTCTGCACCGTCCCCCCCCCCAGAACCGTTTCCATCAGCTCCCCGAGGCGCTGCGAAGTGACACAGATCTGCTGCCAGATATCGCTCACGCTCTCGATGGCTTCCTCGGGAGTGTCGTAGCCGAGAATGGCCGCGCTGGCCGAGTTGCAGCTGAGAAACCTCCCCTGGGGGGTGGTTTGGAAGATCCCCTCGGTCGCGTTTTCGAAGATGCCGCGGTATTTCGCCTCGGCAACCCTCTCCTGTTCCAGGATCGATTTCATCCCGGCGTAGAGGATCTGATTCTCTATGGCAGAGGAGAGCAGCCCCACGAGATTCCCGATGCCGACCAGTTCCCCCTCGGAGCCGCTTACCCTGCTGTAATGCTGGGCGTTGGGCGCCGAGTTCCCGACCGCAAGTAAAGCTACCGGGTGCTCACGGGAGCCTAGGGGATGGAGCAGGTACTCGTCCATCTGCACCCTGGAGCGAAATGCGGAAAGCTCGGGCTGCCGGCAGTTCTCCGTGCAGATCAGGTACTCCGCCCCGTGAAACAGAGGCGCCAGGAGAGGGTCCGACCGGGAAACGGTAAGCCGGGAAACCTCGCTCAGCTCCCGGGGATCGTAGTATCCGTCGCTGGCACAGACGGCAAAGCCTCCCGCGCTGCCGGATTGCTGGAAGAAAAGGACCCTCTCGTAGCCCAGGTTGTTGATGATGTAGGCGGTTGCCTGTTCGAAGATCGCGGGGAGTTCGAGGGATGCGCCGAGCCTTTTGTTGAGCTCGTACAGTTCCTTGTATTGCTTGAGCTGGATGTCGAGCTGCTCCTGGTATTCGTAGAGCTTGCTCTCGGCGCGAACCAGCCTTTTAACCTGTGAGGAAAGCATCTCCTTTTCCACACGCAGCGCCGCCAATTCGGCTCTTTCCCGCGCCACCTCATCCCTCACGTTCTCATTCATAACGCTCACACGTACAGTCATTAAGCCTGGAAGCCCACTCCAAGCCGCTCTTTACCGCCCCCCGGCCCTGCGACCATGCAGTGGCGTAGGTGCCGTCGATGCCATCGGACGGTTATTGCAAGTTCCGGTTTTCCCATGATATAACGGATAACGAAATCTTCATATCCCAACCTGATTAGTACCAATCTCCCGCCTGGATTTCCCCCCTCCCTTGATGGGAGGGGCGGGGGGAGGGTGAGGCTTATGCGGGCTTTTCACCCTCTCCCCAACCCTCCCCCATCAAGGGGGAGGGGGTGTTTGCGCAGTTTACGGGAGATTCGTACTAACCAGGTATCCCAATAACTGTCGATCCGGGCCTTGAACGTAGGGACCCAGCTTCAGGGAGAACTTGATCAATGGTTCTTGAATCGGGTTTGAGATCACCTGCTGTAGGCAATAACACTGAATCTCGGAGCCAAAGTTGTGGCCACCAACCTATCTTACAGATCCTTCTCGGACATACTACTATAAAACTTGAGCCTTAGCAGAACAAATGCTTGCAGCCTCGATCCTTCCTCTCCGTGTAGCGTTGCCAGGGGACCAGTGGCAGGACAGCACAGGCAGCAGTTTATCCAGTGAGACTATCAATTCTGCTGGCTGACTCTACCAGCGCGGCATGCATAGAAGCGCTACCATGATTCTGCACGGGTTCCGTTCAGTCTTGATGAGAGATCGTCAACAAAGGTGGAGATAAGGAGATAGGAAATAAAGTGACAAGTAGCGGAGTAACGGGGCAAGGGGAGCCTTGTCAGAAAAAGTTACAGGGACCGGCTGCCGCATGTGTATTCTGCTTGCAATCTGCCGCGAAAGTTGCTATATCTTTCCATCTGACTGGCCCGTCGGAAGAAATCACCTCGGAATGTAGCGCAGCCTGGTAGCGCACCTGCTTCGGGAGCAGGGGGCCGGAGGTTCGAATCCTCTCATTCCGACCATATTAAGAAAGGCCCTTGGCATCAGCCAAGGGCCTTTTTAATTTCCCGCTCCGGTCCCCGTCTGGTCCACGCAAAACCTTCCTTACGCTACCTTGTCATATTGATTTTCTGCCCCCTCGCCCCCACCCTGCCACCCCCAAGCTTGCCACGTTTCCTTCTCGACAGGAAGGCGACTTTTCCGTCGAGTGCAAGCTTCCTAGACTGAATAGCTCCGGTCTCTCCGGTCCTTTTCCGGTACTGGGCCTCCCAGTCTCCGACGAAACCCCTTGAACCTTTTGCCCCCCCGCCCCGCTTAACTCCCCCTCAGCACAAAAAATTCCTCCTGCCTTCGGGTAGAGGTCGCCACAGAGCGTCCCCTTGGGCTGGCACGTAACTAAAGCCGCTCTTTTGCTTTGCGATAGACCAGATTGTTTTCCCGTTTGCCCACGGCAATAACCAAAACGAGCAACACATCGTCGAAAACCTGGTAGACCAGACGATACCCTGCATCCCGGAGCTTGATCTTATAGCAATCAGGCAATCCGGCCAGGCGGGCAGATTCTACACGTGGCTTGACAATGCGCTCAGCTAGACGTTTTTTGAACAGCTCTTTGATGCTGTTATCTAAATTGCGCCACTCCTTAAGAGCCGACTCTTTGAACTCTAGCTCATAGATCATCAAGCGAGACCTTGATACTGCGCTCCTGCTGGCGATCCTTGGCGAGTTGGATGAGATATTGGTCATCAAGCTGCTCCATCATAGCTTCAAAAGCTTCTGCAGGGACCAGATAGGCTGTGGTGCGGTTATGGTTGAGGATCGCAACCGGCGCACCGTGTGAACGCTTGATTATGTCGGAAGGATTTTTCTTGAGGTCGCTGATACTGACCGTTGTTGTGGCATGTATAGTTTGCACGGCTTACCTCCACATTTATTTGGAGTCAATTTTAGGTCATTATTTCGGTCATTGCAACCTGAAAAAAGGACACTCGCGACGGGCATTCCACTAGTACGCTTGCTTCGGGAGCAGGGGGCCGGAGGTTCGAATCCTCTCATTCCGACCATATTAGAAAAGGCCCTTGGCTCACGCCAGAGGCCTTTTTCATGGTGCTACGGTCCCCCTGGCCACATTTGCCGGCTTTTACCGGCGCTTTCCCAGCGTCCCCCCTCCGCCCCATGTGGCATGCCTCGTCAACCTCTCGCATAGACTCACCCGGCGTTTCCTCCACGTTCTCGTGAAATTCCTCGGCCCAACATTTTTATTTGACAGATTCAAATCATGCCACCATAATGACTGCACCAAGTGGTGTCAGAATTCGGATAGGAGAGCGTGTGAAGCGGATCATAATTGATACCAATTTTTACGCCGCCTTCAAAAGAAATGATACTGAAGCTGTCGACCTTTTGAAGCGAGTTGAATATATCGGCATCAATGCCGTCATTCTTGGCGAGCTATTCGCCGGATTCCGTTGCGGGAATAAAGAACGACAAAACCGGACCGAGCTTGATCAATTTCTCGACTCGGCCAGGGTTTACACAATTACGCTTGACGACGAGACTTCAGAATATTACGCGCAGGTATTTTCGGAGCTAAGACAGAAAGGGCGCCCCATTCCGTCCAACGATCTGTGGCTCGCTGCTTCTGCGCTGCAGCACGGCCTTGCTCTGGCGACCTACGATGAACACTTTAGCAGCATCAGTGGCCTTCTTTTGGCGATCCGATGAATGAGGAGACAGATTAATGACTACTATGACGTTGCGTGGCATAGATGACGCTATCTCAGGAGCACTGAAAGAAAAGGCTCGTCGTGAGGATACTAGCGTCAATACCGTCATGCTCAGGATTCTGAAGGAATCCCTTGGTATCGAAAAGAAAAAACGAATCGTGATCTACGACGATCTGGACCATCTAGCCGGCACTTGGAGCTTGAAAGACCTCACCGAGTTCGAGAATGCCACGTCGGCATTTGAAAAGGTAGATGCGGATATGTGGAAATGAGGTGAGCAATTGCATTCGACCGAGGGACGCACTACTGCACCTGCTTCGGGAGCAGGGGGCCGGAGGTTCGAATCCTCTTATTCCGACCATCATAGAGAAAGGCCCCTGACACAAATCAGAGGCCTTTTTCCGTGGGGTTCCGGTCCCCCTCCGGTCCACGCAAAGCTCCCTTTCGCTACCTTGGCACTTTGCTTCCCCCTCGGAGACCACCTGACGACCGACCGCCAGCCTTTTGCCCATCACCAGGGATGACATTGGCTCACGCGGGAATCAGTCCCGAAACCACACTTCGTTCGGCCATTACCCTCCGGTCTCTCCGGTCGGTTACTCCTTCGACTGCCTTACTCAATCGGAGGCTCGGTATCTCACCGACGCCCCGGATGCTGACACCATCAGAGATCGCATTGCTGAGGCGGAGTAAGCAGGAGCTCGCAGAATTTCTGAAAAAATCGGCATAGCGGTCTACGGAGTCGGGAAGAAGCTAGCGGAACGTAGTTGACTTTTTGACTTCCAGTCTGGAATCCGCTGTTTTTGAACAACGCCACGTAAAAACCGGGACCCTCTCACAGAGTTCCCGGTTTTAATATTCCCTTTATGCAGCTTGCCGCTACGGTGTTGTTACCGTCTTTTCAGGCTGTATCGTCATTTTTAGCCCCATGCCGTGAAGTATGGAAAGCAGGTTCGACAGTGCAGGGTTGCCACGGGAAGACAACATGCGATACAGGCTTTCCCTCTTCACATGGGCCTTCTCTGCAACAACCGCCATGCCGCCTTCTGCCTCTGCGATATTACGGAGCGCCAGAAGCAACGCATCTTTATCACCTTCCTCGATGACTGCGTTAAGATATCCTGCAGCATTTTCAGGGTCTTTTAGCCATTGGATGTGTTCTGAATGATAATCGCCTGTTTTTCTTGCCATGACTACCCCTCCCTCTGCCGTTTCCAATACGACTTTGCCGTCTCGATATCCTTCTGTTGTGTTGACTTGTCACCGCCGATGAGCAACAAAACCACTGTCTTTCCGGTCATGGCGTAGTACACGCGATAGCCGGGGCCGTGGTCGATCTTCAACTCCGAAACCCCCTCGCCTACGGGCTTTGTCGTCCCGAAATTGCCGAGCGCCACACGGTCAAGCCGGGCGCGGATGCGGTACACGGCCACCTTGTCACGGAGCGAGTACAGCCATTGCGTGAACGGTGCCTCCCCCTTGTCGTCAAGGAAATATTCGAGTCTGTAGGGCGTATCAGCCATGCTCTACTGTAGATTATATGCTACAAGCTGTCAACGTTCTTGGGCGGTGGCAGAGCATTTTGCCAGTGCACCTGCTTCGGGAGCAGGGGGCCGGAGGTTCGAATCCTCTCATTCCGACCATATTAGAAAAGGCCCTTGGCACACGCCGAGGGCCTTTTTCCGTTGGGGGGAACTAAGGGGACGTTCGTTACCTTTCACCGGTGGCACTCGGCTTCATCCTGCTCTATTCCTACTGCAAGCGCTTCACCGCCCTGGCGCACGTGGTGCTCCCACTTGACGGCAAGGTCCAGCATCCGCTTGAGCGTTGACAGCAGGTGGTTCGCCGTCGTCGCGCCCGTCCGCGCCTTCTCCTTGCAGCACAGCGAGGCCACATCCCGCGAGGTGATGCCCGAGAGCCGCTGCTTGCAAAAGGCGAGATTCAGAAGCTTCTCTTCCATACGTCGTCATCCCTTATGCTCCTTTACTCGCCACAGGAGGTATCAGGTTGCTCCTTTCCAGGGGATAAACATCTTGGCAATTATCGTTTTTTTGCTATAGTATGTTTATGAAAAGCGTATGGACGGTCGTTTTTGGATGATGCGGTTGAAGCCGAGTTCCTTTCCATTCCCAAGGATCTTCAGGCTCGTTTGGTGCGCATTGCGGATTTGATCGAGTACCACGGTCTTGAGAATTTAGGCATGCCTTATGTTCGTCATCTTCAGGATAAGCTCTGGGAGATCCGGGGTAAAAGCATGTCAGGGATTGCTCGGGCACTCTATGTTACTGTGGTTGGCAGACGAGTCGTTATTCTACGGGTATTTGTGAAGAAGACCCAAAAGACACCGCCGGGCGAAGTTGCACTGGCATTGTCACGGATGAAGGAGATTGAACATGGGTAGGAAAATGTCGGAAGTGAAAGAGGAACTCTTGAAAGACGAAGAATTTCGAGTTGAATTTGTCGAACTTGAGGACGAGTTCGCACTTGCCTCACAGCTCATCGAAGCCCGGAAAAAGGCACATCTGACCCAGGATGAGGTTGCAAAACGCATGGGCACAACACAGTCTGTCGTTGCGCGCCTTGAATCCGGGCATCCTTTGCCTAGCCTTAGGTCGCTGAAACGGTATGCTCAGGCTGTCAACGGCAAAGTCGAAATCAGGGTTGTCTGAAAACGATCGTTGCGAGGTCCGGAATTGCTACTGCACCTGCTTCGGGAGCAGGGGGCCGGAGGTTCGAATCCTCTCATTCCGACCATATTAGAAAAGGCCCTGACAAAAATCAGTGGCCTTTTTTTGTGGGGCTCCGGTCCGCGAAGAATATTCCTTTCCTCACCTCGGATGTTTTCATTTCCGCCCCCCATCCCCCCGACGATCCCAACCTGTTACGTTTGCTTCTCCACCGACAGTTCGCGGGAATAGTCCTCCTCCGCCGATGGCACGACTCCCGGACTCGCTGCTCCGGTCTCTCGAATCCTTTTCCGGGTACCCTTCCCATAGTGCTTCCGCGCAAACATTTGGAAACCAGGCCGGTGGCACGCATCGGCATTTGCTCTCCCGTGATGGATATCCGTTCTGACTTGGGTCGAGTTGAGGGTCGATGACGGGGTACCCTTTGAAATCGGCCAACGACATGGGAGCGAAAAAAGTCTAAAAACATCCCCCTGCCATCTTTATTGTTGTATCCCTTCCATATGCCCGGTAAAATCCAGCGCATTCAAGGATAAGGCCGGCAAATAAACCAATTCAGCCTCACTGCGGGAAATTTCAAACAAGGTGAACGCTGCAACCCTTATGTGAGAAAAATTTATTTGAATATAAAAGCGCTTTTATGCTTACTTGAACTGCCAGCATTATTGCACTGAACGGGAGGGATCCGGATTATGAAAGGATTACGTACAGTAATTACTCTGATTTGCGCCATATTACTCGGGCTGGCTCCTGATATAGGGCACGCCTCCCCTGGTGACATTGTCACGATTGCAGGTGGAGGAGCCGGCGTAACCTCCCTGTATAACCCCAAAGCCGTCGCCGTGGACAGCGCCGGAAACATCTATATTTTGACAGGCAGCCTGGTCCGGAAGGTGTCCGCTGAGACTGGGGTCATGACCACCGTGGCAGGGGGCGGGAAGGTAGGAGATCCCAATGAGAACGTCGCAGCGACCGCGGCTAGCCTAAGTTATACCTCAGCCGTAGCCGTGGACAGCGCCGGGAACCTCTATATAGCTGAATGGGGTAGCCAACGTATAAGGAAGGTGGACGGCAGTACTGGGATTATGACCACCGTGGCGGGGAACGGAACTCAAGGATTTTCCGGCGACAACAGTGCGGCAACCGATGCGAGCCTGAATAATCCCTACGGCGTGGCCGTGGACAGCGAAGGGAACCTGTACATAGCCGAAACGGGAAATTACCGCATCCGGAAGGTAACCGCCGGAACTGGGATCATCACCACCGTCGCGGGGAACGGAATTCAAGGAGATCCCGGCGGCACCGGCGTAGCAACCGCAACGAGCCTGAATAATCCCCGGAGCGTAGCCGTGGACAGCGCCGGCAACCTCTACATCGCCGAGTATACCAAACATGTGGTCCGGAAGGTGGCCATCGAGACAGGGATCATCACCACCGTCGCGGGAAGCGGGGCTCCAGGATATTCCGGCGACAACGGACCGGCGACCGGGGCGAGCCTGGATTATCCCTCAGGCTTGGCCGTGGACAGCGCCGGCAACCTCTACATCTCCGATTTAGAAAATAACCGCATCCGGAAGGTGGACGCCGGGACCGGGATTATCACCACCGTCGCGGGGAACCTGGCTCGAGGATATTCCGGCGACAACGGACCGGCGACCGGGGCGAGCCTGAGTTATCCCTCAGGCGTAGCCGTTGACAGCTCCGGCAACCTCTACATCTCCGATTCGAACAATGACCGTCTCAGGAAGGTGACCGCCGGTACCGGGATTATCACAACGCTGGCCGGGAACGGGAAATGGGGCGATAACGGCCTGGCAACTGCGGCGGCTCTGAGCTCTCCCCGGGGCGTGGCAGTGGATCAGACCGGGAACCTCTACATCGCCGATTCGGAACTTGATCCGGCCATCCGGAAGGTGGACGCCGTGACTGGGATTATCACAACGGTGGCAGGGAACGGAACTCGAGGATTTTCCGGCGACAATGTCGCGGCAACCGCGTCGGGACTGAACTATCCCGATGGCTTAGCCGTGGACAGAGCCGGGAACCTCTACATAGCCGACAGATCCAATCACCGTATCCGCAAGGTGGACGCCGGTACCGGGATCATCACCACAGTGGCAGGGAACGGTACGTCCGGATTTTCCGGCGACAACGTCGCGGCAACCGAGGCGAGCTTGGCCTATCCACATGGTGTAGCCGTTGACAGCGCCGGGAACCTATACATCGCGGATACGGCAAATTACCGCATCCGCAAGGTGACTGCCAGTTCGGGGATCATCACCACAGTCGCGGGGAACGGGACAAAACAATATTCCGGTGACAACGGCTCGGCAACCGAGGCGAGCTTATCTCAGCCCTACGGCGTAGCCGTGGACAGCGGCGGGAACCTCTATATCGCCGATCCGACAGATAACCGTATCCGGAAGGTGACTGCCAGTACAGGGGTCATAACCACCGCGGCGGGGAACGGGAGGCTTTCATATTCAGGTGACAACGGAGCGGCGATCGCCGCTAGCTTAAATCGCCCTTGGGACATTGCCGTTGATAGCGGCGGGAACCTCTATATCGCCGATTATTACAATTCCCGTATCCGCAAGGTAGACGCCGGGACCGGGATCATAACCACAGTGGCGGGGAGCGGTTCGTGGGGCTATTCCGGTGACAACATCGCGGCGACCTCGGCGAGCCTGTATTATGCCCACAACGTGGCCGTGGACAGCGCCGGGAACCTCTACCTCGCCGACGGCAACCGCATCAGGAAGGTTATTGAAAGCATCATCCCTGTTGTGACCGCTTCGCCGTCTGGCGGCAGCTACATCTCGGCCCGGGCCGTCACCCTTTCCGCCAACGAGCCGGCCACGACCTACTATACCACCGACGGCTCCGACCCTACGACCAGCGCCACCCGGCACAGCTTCAGCACCACGGGGCAACTCACCATTACCGCTAGCACGACGCTGAAGTACTACGCCGTAGATCCTAATGGCAATGCGAGCGGCGCGGCGAGCCAGGAATATGTAATCGACACGGTTACCGTTCCCGGCGCACCCACAGGGGTTTCAGGGATAGCAGGCAATGCCCTGGCAACGGTTTCCTTCACCGCCCCGGCAGCCGACGGCGGCGGTAGCATCACTTCTTTTACTGTAACCTCTGATCCAGGCAACCTCATAACGGCGGGCACTGCCAGCCCGATCACAGTCACCGGGCTGACCAACGGCACCGCATACACCTTCACGGTAAAGGCATTCAACTCTGCTGGAGCGGGTGCGGCCTCAGCGCCTTCAGCCAGTGTCACTCCGATTGCCTCCTATACCTTAAGTCTCACCTTGGCCGGAACAGGGGCGGGCTCGGTTAACGGCAGCATGTCCTGCGTTAGCGGGACAACTTGTTCGTCGGCGGAGTTTATGGAGAACACTATGGTGACCCTGACGGCAACCCCGGATGCCAACTCCCTCACGGGCGGTTGGAGCGGCGCATGCATCGCTACCGGCAACACTTGTGAGCTTTCCATGGAGAGCAGTAAAACGGTGACGGCAACCTTTAACACCGCTCCGCGGCTGAGGATATTGGGGGGAGCAAGCTACCGCCTGTTTTCCGCCGCGTACGCCGAAGCCGCAGACAACGCAGTCATCCAGGCACGGGCAATCTTATTCGAAAATCCCGAACTGATCCTGGGTCGGAACATCCGTATCTTATTCATGGGCGGATACGACGCCGGCTTTGGCCTGAACTCGGGCCGCACGGCGGTAAAGGGGCGACTGCTGATTCGAGATGGCACAGTAAGGGTTGATCGTCTGATGCTGAGGTAAAGCCGAAAAGGTCGCTGTCGGATCGACTCCGCAGATGGCAGCGCCGGTTTCGCTGCTGCACGAGCGTCGGGAGCACGGGAGCCGGAGCTTCGCATCCTCTCATTCCGACCATATGGGAAAAGGCCCTTGGCAAGCAGCCAGGGGCCTTTGTTGTTTTACCGCTACAGCCTGCGACAACTCACCTTGCACAGCCAAAGAGAGAGTCGCTCCCCGACGCTCCCCCTGTCGCACGCCCCCCCGCCCCTGGCTGCCTCTGCCGTCGGCCTTCTCGCGCCGCCGTCCCGGGCTTTGTCTGCTCCGATCTGCGCCCCGTTCTTTGCCGATCTGCCCGGTCAGGTCGCAGTCACGCCTGTCTCGAACCGCCTCCCTGCCGCAACGGGATTCCCTGCCACCGCCCACCCGCGGCCCCCCTCTTTGTCTCGCAGGAAAGAGACCATCTGGTGCATGTAGAACGGCAGTCCGCTCCGGTTGCCATTCACGACCAAGCCTGTGGCGACCACCGTTTCATACCCCTCCTTCCTGAGGGTAATCGTGTGGGTCCCGGCCGGGATGGCGGAAAAGCTGAACGCACCGGCGCTGTTGGTCGTGGCCGTGAAGTTTGCGATGGTGACGGTCACCCCTGCCAACAGCGGACCGGTGCCGTTTTCTGCGCGCACCGTGCCGCTCACGGAGTAGGTCGGCAGGAGGAAGAAGACCAACCCGCTCTTGTTGCTGTTGACGAGGTATCCTGCATAGGACTTGGTGGCATACCCGCTCTTGCTGATGCTCAGGGTGTAGGTCCCGGCCGGGATGCCGTAGATGTGGAAGGCCCCGGTGAGGCTGGTGGTAGCGGTCATCCCGGCGATGGAGACGGCCGCCCCGGCGAGCGGCGCGCCGCTGCTGCTCCCGGTGAGGACGACTCCGCTGATGAGGTACCTAGGCACCGGAGCCAGGTAAAACAGGAGGCCGCTCCAGTTGCTGTTGACCGTGTAGCCGCTGTAGCTCTTGGTGACATACCCGGCTTTGGAAATGGTGATGGTGTAGGTCCCCTGCGGGATTCCTGAGACGCTGAAGCTCCCGGTGCCGGTGGTCGTCGCGGACCGGCCGGCGATCGAAACGAGGGCGCCGGGAAGCACGGGGCCGCGGCTGCTTCCGTCGCGCACGGTGCCGGCCAGGGAGTAGGTCGGCACCGGGGTAAGGTAGAAAACGACCCCGATTCTGTTGGTGCTGCTGTTGACGGCGTAGACGGCGTAGGTCTTGGTGAGGTAACCGGATTTTGAGATGGTGAGGGGGTAGCTCCCGGACGGAATGCCGGAGATGTTGAAGGTCCCGGTGCTGGTTGTCGTGACCGACTGGCCGGCGATCGTGACGACGGCGCCGGGAAGGCCGGGGCCGCTGCTGCTCCCCGCGCGCACGGTACCGCTCATGTTGTACACCGGCGCCTGAACCAGATATAAGATCATTCCGCTTCTGTTTCTGTCGACGAGATAGCTGCCGTAGGCCTTTTTGATATAACCGAACTTGGAAATGGTGAGGGTGTAGGATCCTGGAGGGATGGCGGTGATGCTGAAGGTCCCTGTGCTGCTCGTGGTAACGCTCTTGCCGGCAATGGAGACCGTCACACCGGGGAGTCCAGGGCCTGTCGCGCTTCCGGACCTCACCGTCCCGCTCATGGCGTACTCTATGACCCCCACGTCCATAAGCGACTTCACGGGTGACCACCCGGGGTTGTAGGCGAGCTGGGCCTCGCTGTTTTTCCCCCATCCCCACACGGTCCCGTCAGCCTTCAGGGCAAGCGAGGTTGCCTGGCCGGCCGAGATGGCGATCACGTCGGTGAGCCCCTGGACCGGCACCGGAAGCGGGCTGTCGAGGGTGGTGCCGTCACCCAGCTGGCCGTAGTTGTTGAGTCCCCAGGCCCATACCGTCCCGTCCGCCTTCAGGGCCAGGCTGAACCAGCCCCCTGCCTGCAGGTCGACAATCCCGGCGAGCCCCGGTACCTGCAGCGGGGTATAGCTGATGTCATTGGTGCCGTTGCCGAGCTCGCCGAAGACATTATCCCCCCAGGCCCATACCGTCCCATCCGGTTTCAGCAGCAGGGTGAAGTCGGGTCCTGATCCGACAGCGGTCACACCGCTTACCCCCAAAAGCCTGGTGGGGATGTCGCTTTCGATGTTGCCGAAGTTGTGGCTGCCCCACCCCCACAACTGGCCGTCCTCGTCTTGCGCGAAGCTGGCATGCGACCCCGCAGCAACCGTGCTGACCGTGGGCAGGGCCGACACCTCCAGCGGTACCGCGCTGTACGAGCTGCCGGGACCGTTACCGAGTTCACCGGAGCTGTCGTCTCCCCAGGCCCACACGGTTCCGTCGCTTTTGCGCACCACGGTATGGTCATATCCGGCGGAAATGGCGGCAACCCCCCCGAGACCCGGCACCTGGAGGGGGGTGCTGCTGCTTTCGAAGACGCTGCCGTTGCCCAACTGCCCCTCCCTGTTGACTCCCCAGGTCCAGACGGTGCGGTCGCTCTTCAGGGCCGCCACGTGGCCGAAACCCGGGCTGAGGGATGTCACCCCGTAGAACCCCGGCACCCGGAGTGGCGAGATGCTGCCGCTATTGTTGCCGTTTCCCAACTGGCCTACGATGTTGCCTCCCCAGGCCGACACCGAGGTGTCCTTGTTCAGGGTGAAGCAGTTGGCAGCGCCAGCCGCCACGGCCGCTACCGGTGGCAGTCCTGTGATCTGTACCGGCGTCGCGCTGTAATCGTAGCTGCCGTTTCCGAACTCGCCGAACCGGTTTTCACCCCACCCCCAGACCGACCCGTCCCTTCCCTGCGCCACGACGTGGCTCTCTCCAGCGGACACGTTGAGTATCTCCGGCAGCCCGGACACCTGAAGCGGCACAGGGCTGCTGGTGGTGTTACCGGTGCCGAGCCACCCGAGGTTGTTGAAGCCCCAGCTCCAGACCGTCCCGTCGGTTTTCAGGGCGATGGAGTAGCCGCCGGCGGCAGTGATGCCGGCAACCCCGCCGAGCCCTGGCACCTGCACCGGAGTGAGGCTGGCGGTCGTCGTGCCGTCACCCAACTGCCCCCTGCCATTCCCGCCCCAACTCCAGGCGCTTCCGTCGCTTTTAACGGCGAGGCTGTGCTCCTCTCCTGCGGCGATGCGGGTGACGCTGGTAAGCCCCGACACCTGGACCGGGACCTTGCTGCCGGTCGTCGTGCCGTTACCGAGGATCCCGCCCCCCCAGGCCCAGACGGTACCGTCGCTTTTGAGAGCCAAGCTGTGCTGCATTCCTGCGGCAATCGCGACAACCCCGGTAAGCCCCGTCACCTGCACGGGTGCAACGCTGTCGGTTGTACTGTCGTTGCCCAACTGGCCGAAGTAGTTCCAGCCCCAGGCCCAGACGGTGCCGTTGCTTTTGAGGGCCATGCCGAAGTATCGTCCGGCTGAAACCCTGGTCACCTGGGTGAGCGCCCCCACCCGCAGGGGGATGTCGGACCTGTCGGTACCGCTGTCGATGCCGAGTTCACCGGCGAAGTTGCCCCCCCAGGCCCAGACCGTCCCGTCACTTTTCAGGACCAGGTTGTGCCGCGCTCCGGCCGATACCGCAGTCACCCCGGAGAGCATCGGTACCTGCACGGGAGTGGCGCTGGGTAGAAACGGTTCCCTGCCGAGCTGGCCCTCCCCGTTGTCCCCCCAGGCCCATACCGTCCCGTCGGAGCGCAGGACCAGGGTGTGGTACTGACCTGCCGACACCTGCGGATAGACGGCGCAGGCAGGTGATGCGAAAGCAGCGAAGACAACGGCAAATAAAAGGAGCGCTGCTGCCAATCCGGACAACCTGTTCCCTGTTCCACGGCTGCTGCTCATGCTTCGGGTGTCGTACCTGGATGTTCCCATCGCTTCCTCCTGTGGCTGGGGACCGTCCGCGCTCACCCGACTGCGGCCCCAGCCTTAAGTACCTGATTATACGCACAAAACTCCTCCCAACATAGGAACTTTCCAACTATACCGCTGCCGGCAGGGAATTCAAGGGTATTTGATAGTGACCTACATCCCGGATCGTGCCAACTGCCAGTGCGTCGGCTCGGGGAGCAGGAGGCCTACTCCTCTCACTCGACCAGACCAGAAAAGGCCCTTGGCAATTTGCCAAGGGCCTTTTTAATTCCGCTCCGCTTCCGATCGCCTTCCGCTACGGCGAAGGAGTCAACAAGAGGGTAAGGGGTGCTAATGTCTCCTCCAACCTTTCCAGCCGCCATGGCGAAACGCGGCGAAGGAACCTACCAGTACGCCGGCAGGAATCACCACAAACCATAGGGTCAGAATGGTGGTTATGATCGCCAGTATTACGAGCACTAACGTTGTCATAATGGTAACCTCCTAATAATATTAGTTTACCATATGACCAGTTGGATGAACAAGCTTCCAGCCGTGGCCATGAGGGAGTCCGGGGCGACCGGCCGGTCGCCCGGACCGCACCGCCAAACTTCCTCACGGCACGGGAAACTCCCTGAACCGCGCCACCGCCTCCGGGATGCTCTCCTCGCGGATGTTGCCAAAGGCAAGCCGCAGGTAACCTGCCAATCCGGGCCCGAACACCTCTCCGGGAAGCAGCAGTATGCCGGACTCCAGCACCAGGCGCCGGGCCACCTCCCGGCCTTCGCTTAAGCTTCGGCTGACGTGCCGGCCTTCGCTGAGGCTTCGGCTTGTTTGCCGGCCTTCGCTGAGGCTTCGGCTTGTTTGCCGGCCTTCGCTGAGGCTTCGGCTTGTTTGCCGGCCTTCGCTGAGGCTTCGGCTGGTCTGCCGGCCGGCGGACCCGGCGAAGGGATGCCGGACCCAGCCGAAGAACGGCCCGCTGGTTACCAGGCGGAACGGGTTTCCGGGCCGGCTGAACTCCTCCTTGAATATGTCGTGCCGGCGCTCCATCATGATCCGGTTTCCCGCCACCCATTCACCCAGATGTTCCATGCCGTACTTGATGGCGTGCTGGGTGATGCGCGGCTGACAGACCGCCATGGTATCCTGGGCCTTCAGCGCATGGCTCACGAACTCCTCCGACGCCGCCAGCATCCCGGCCCGGTAGCCGGTAAGGGCAAAGGTCTTGCCGAAGGATGCGATCTGCACCAGATGTTCGCCCCAGCTGGCTTCGGCGAAGAGGTCGTGGGGGCGAACGCCGCCGGTGATGAAGCTGTTGTAGGTCTCGTCGAGCACCAGGGCGATGTTGCGCCGGGCGGCCAACTGGTAGAGTTCACGCACGGTTTCCGGCGGGATGACCGCACCGGTAGGATTGCTCGGGGTGACCAGGAGGATGGCCCTGGTTCTTGCGGTAATCAACCGGGAAAGGGCTGCCGGGCTGGGAACCCCGCCGGTCGCTGCATCGAAGGGGGCGTAGACGCAGCGGATGCCCAGCATTTCCAGAGCCATCGGGTGGTCGAAATAGGCCGGCAGTTGCACGACGACCTCGTCGCCTGCCCGGCACAGGGTCACCATGGCGAGCCAGAAGGCCTGGCTGGCGCCGACCGTGAGACAGATCTGCCGCGGGTTGATGCAGGCGCCGTAGAGGCTGCCATACCCCGCGCAGACCGCCTCGCGCACCTCGGGCAGCCCCTCGTCGGGGCTGTAGCGTGAGGTCTGCGGGTCAGCCATCACCTGCGCCAGATGGTCGACCAGTTCCTTGGGCGGAGGATAATCCGGCACCGCCTGACAGAGATCGATCAGGGGAAGCCCCGGCTCCGCCTCGGCGAGCCATCCCTTCACCTCGGATATCGGTGGCGGGTGGACCCGGAGTATCTGTTCAGAAATCGGGAATTTCACGGTGCCTCCTCTGTAAAGCCCCATTGCCCGCGCCTCTATGCGCGCGTCTCCTACATACAACGCTTCGGCGCAGTCGGCAACAAAATTTCTCCTCGTGGTCCGATTGAACTTCCGCTCCTGCGCCCGCATTGACTTGCCATGAAAATGTTGTATCTGATTAACTGCGCTCGTCTTAACGGCAGACCCCTCCAGGCAAAAGGAGATTCTCGATGAATTACATCAACGTCGGAAAGGAAAACTCATGTGACATCAATATCTACTACGAGGATCACGGTACCGGCAAGCCGGTTGTGCTGATTCACGGCTGGCCGCTCAGCTCCGCATCGTGGGAAAAGCAGGTGCCCGCTCTGCTTCACGCCGGGTATCGGGTCATCACCTACGACCGCAGAGGTTTCGGCAACTCCAGCAGACCCTATACGGGGTACGATTACGACACCCTCGCCGATGATCTGCACAAGCTCATGACCAAGCTGCATCTGCGTGACGCGACCCTGGTCGGTTTCTCCATGGGAGGGGGCGAGGTGGCCCGCTACCTCGGGCGCTACGGAACCGAGCGCGTGGAAAAAGCGGTCTTCATGGCTGCGATCACACCTTATCTGTTGAAGAGCGCGGACAACCCGGCGGGGGTGGAGGGGAGCATCTTTGAGGGGATCAGGCAGGCGATAACCGCGGATCGGCCGGCATTTCTCACCAGCTTTCTGTCGAACTTCTACAACCTGCACGCTTTCGGAGGCAAAAAGGTGAGCGACGAGGTGGTTCGGCTCAGTTGGAACATCGCCGCGGCGGCCTCGCCCAAGGGGACGCTCGACTGCGTCAAGGCGTGGATGACCGATTTCCGCGACGATCTGATCCGGATAGAGTTGCCAACCCTGGTCATTCACGGCGACAACGACAAGATCCTCCCCTTTGCCGCCACGGGAAGCCGTACCCATGAGGCGGTCAAGGGAAGCCGGATGATGGTGCTGGCGGGGGCTCCCCACGGGCTGAACTGGACCCACGCCGAAGAGGTGAACCGCGAACTGCTGGCCTTTCTCGGTTAGCTGGCCCTTCTGGGTTAGCTGGCCTTTCGTTATTAGCCCCGATCCGCACTCCGGCAGACGCAGCACGCATAAAGGCCCTCCAAAGGAGGGCCTTTTCATGTCACGTCCGAAGAACCCCCCTCCAAAGGAGGGCATGTCACGTCCGAAGAAACCCCCTCCCCTTCAAGGGGAGGGCTGGGGCGGGGATGGGGGAGGAACGTGGGCTGCGAACCCGACGGGTAATCAGCTTCGGCATCCCCTAGCCCTCGTCCTCAGCCGTGAGGTACTGCTCGAACTGCCTCTTGTCGTTGCAGCAGCGGTATGCCTCCTCGGGCGAGACCTGCTTGGTCTTCAAAAGGTCGAGGATGTGCTGGTCCATAAGCTGCATGCCGTCCTTCCTCCCGGTCTGCATGATGGAGGGAATCTGGAAGGTCTTGGCCTCGCGGATCAGGTTGCCGATGGCGGGGGTTCCCACCATGATCTCCAGCGCCGCCACCCTCCCCTTGCCGTCCGCCGTCCTCAGCAGCTGCTGGCAGATCACGCCGCGAAGCGCCTCCGAGAGGACGGCGCGCACCTGCTCCTGGGAGTTCTTGGGAAAGACGTCGATGATCCGGTCCACGGTCTTGGCAGCGGAGCTGGTGTGCAGCGTTCCGAACACGAGGTGCCCGGTTTCGGCGGCGCTCATGGCCAGCTCGATGGTCTCCAGGTCGCGCATCTCGCCCACCAGGATCACGTCGGGATCCTCGCGCAGTGCCGCACGCAGCGCCGAGGCGAAGCTGTCGGAATGTTCCCCGATCTGGCGCTGGTTGAAGAGCGACATCTTGTTCTCGTGGATGAACTCGAGCGGGTCCTCAAGGGTCAGGATATGTTCCGGGCGCGTGCTGTTGATCAGGTCTATCATCGCGGCGAGGGTCGTGGACTTGCCGCTGCCGGTAGGCCCCGTCACCAGTACCAGCCCCTTCTTCATCATGGTGAGCTTTCTCACCCCTTCCGGAAGTCCCAGGTCGTCGGCGGACATGATCTTGCTCGGGATGATCCGGAACACCGCGGAAATGCCCCGGTGCTGCATCATCATGTTGCCGCGGAAACGGGCCAGCCCCGGCACCGAATAGGCGAAGTCCAGATCGTGCCTCTCGTCGAAGATGTCGCGCTGCTTCTGCGTCAGTA
The DNA here is from genome assembly GCA_003499925.1 of Geobacter sp. Taxonomy (GTDB): domain Bacteria; phylum Desulfobacterota; class Desulfuromonadia; order Geobacterales; family Geobacteraceae; genus Geomonas. The sequence continues at coordinate 29,979 of DNRQ01000007.1, read as the reverse complement.
TCTCGAAAAGTATCGCCTTCAGCTCCTCGTGCACCAGGACCTTGAAATTCTGCCGTTCCATCTCGCCGCGCATCCGGAATATCGGCGGCGCGCCGGTGGAAAGGTGCAGGTCCGAAGCCCCACGGTCGCTCATCAGCTTGAACAGTGCGTCAATCCTTGCCATGTCTCATCTCCGTCACAGTATTATGGAAGCCACGTACTCACCCGGGGAGATCTCGCCCCGCTCCAGGAGTTCAGTCCCCTCCTCGGTGATGCCGCGGTAACCGTTGTCTTTCATGAAGCTGATGATCTCGGTGCTCTTGCAGATCATCTCGAACGCCTCCAGGATCACCTTGTCGAAGCGGATCACGTCGAGCAGGTAGCGCGTGCCGCTGTAGCCGGAATGGTCGCAGGCGGGGCAGCCGTTGGGACGGAAGTACTCCCTCTGGCTGATCGGGAGCCTCAGGGCCGCGAGCTCCTCGGGGGGGGGCGTATAGCGCTCCTTGCAGGCCGGGCAGAGAATCAGCACGCACTTGCAGGAGACCACCCCCTTGACATGGGTCGGGATCAGGAAGTTCTTCTGCCTGAGGTAAAGAAGCTGCTTCAGCACCCCCGCCTTGTTGCCGTGCGAAAGGCCGGCCACCACGAGCTTGCCGCGCAGGACGGCCTTGCTTGCGGCGATGAAGGAGGCCACCTCGGTCACGTCCTCGACCACCAGGGTATCCGGGTCGTGTTCCAGGGCGGCCGACACGATGGAAGCGGTGTCGTCGACCCCGTCGCGGCAAACCGGCAGGCGGGGAAAGCGCTTGCTGCCGCGCCCCAGCCGCTCGCCCAAAAGCAGCACGTTCTTGCCGGAACTGTCACAGGCATCCAGGAACAGGTCCATGAGCCGGGACCTCTCCTCGGGATCCCGCCCCGAAAAGAGGATCAGCCCCTCGCGTTCGCCGGTCAGGGCCCGCAGCTCCGCCCCCTTGGAGGCCGGGAGCCCCAGGTCCGCCAGCTCAGAGAGCCGCGGCGGGGATATCTGCCGCTTGAGGGTCACGTAGTCGCCGCCGCACCCCCCGATCATCAAGGTCCGGAACGGTATCCGCTTCCCCTGCCATAAAAAGGTCAGCACGCCGCTGGCGGAGAGCCCCCCGGCAGGGACCGCCCGCGCCAGTTTGCGTATCCTCTCGGTCAACGCGCCGTAATAGGTGACGGGGAGCCGCCCGATCTCCGCCGTCCTGCCGTCGGCGCGCGCCAGGACGCAAACGACGTCACCCAGCGGCTGCAGCGCGAGGCTGGCGAACTTCTGCTTCACCATGCGCAAAAGCAGATGGTTCAAAAGGGTGGCGCCCGAGAGGTCCGCGTTGATCGCCTCAAGCACCTTGGCGGGGAAATCTGCCGAGCTGAAGCCTAGCTCGGGGGTGCTCTGGTCCGGGCCGTAGATCAGATCATGCATCTCCCGGATCTCCCGGATCAGTCCCACCGAGATGGAGACCTGGCAGCCGGTGGCCTTGCCCAGCGCATCGATGGCTTCCTGGTTCAGCGGGTCGGCCATGGCGACCGAGAGTTCGCTGCCGGAGAGAAAGAGCGGAAACAGGTTGTAGCGCCTGGCGAGCTGCCCCGGAACCAGGGCCACAGCCGCGGGGTCGACGTTCTCCTTCTTGAGGCGGACGTAGGGGATGTTCAGCTGGTTGGAGAGCGCCCAGTCGATATCCTCCTGGGTGACCACACCGAGGCGGACCAGCGCCTCGCCGACCCGGCACCCCGAAACCTTCTGCGCCTCCAGGGCCGCCCTGAGCTCATGCTCCGTGATGATCTGCGATTTGAAGAGGATCGATCCGATGGATCCTTCCTTGACCAGCCCGTTCATGTACTTCACCTCCGAGGTTTTGCAGACGGCCCGTGCACCACGGGAAATGTACCCGAAAAAGCCGGCACCGACAACTTTAAATTCAATTGACAGTTGACAATGGACAATTGACAATGGCAAGCTTTAGCGTTCGGACCGGCGCAATTCAATTGACAGTTGACAATGGACAATTGACAATGGCAAGGTTTAGCGTTCGGACCGGCGCCCAATCGTCCGGCGCCAAACCGCGACGCCCGAGCCGACCCGGGACCGACGCATCAACCAGCCGTCAATCGTCAATCGTCAATTGTCAATTGCTTCACCAGTTGTCAATTGCTTCTAAACAGGAGAATGCATGCAACGAAAAGCGATCGCCCTTTTGTCGGGGGGACTCGATTCCACACTAGCCGTAAAGGTGCTCCTCGACCAGGGGATAACGGTCCAGGCGCTCAACTTCACCTCCCCCTTTTGCACCTGCACCGGCAAGAACGCCGGCTGCAAGTCGGAGGCGGTCCGGGTGGCCGAAGAGTTCAACATCCCCATCAAGGTGATGAACAAGGGTCTCGACTACCTCGATATCTTGAGAAACCCGAAGCACGGCTACGGCAAGGGGATGAACCCCTGCATCGACTGCCGCATCTTCCTGCTGAAAAAGGCCAAGGAGTACATGCTGGAGAGCGGCGCCGATTTCGTCTTCACCGGCGAGGTGCTGGGACAGCGGCCGATGAGCCAGCGCCGCGACACGCTGCGCGTGATAGAGAAGGAGAGCGGCCTGGAGGGACTGCTGCTGCGCCCGCTCTCGGCAAAGCATTTCAAGCCGACCATCCCCGAGCTGGAGGGGTGGGTGGACCGGGAGAAACTCCTCTCGATCCAGGGACGCTCCAGGAAGGAACAGTTCGAGCTGGCGGCGGAGCTGGACGTGAAGAACTATCCCTGCCCGGCCGGCGGCTGCCTGCTGACCGACCCCTCCTTCGTCGGCAAGGTGCGCGACGTCTTCGATCACTCCGATGAGCTGAACCTCAGGGACTTCAGGCTTTTGAAGCTGGGGAGGCACTTCAGGATCGGCGAGCGGACCAAGGTGATCATCGGCAGAAACGACGCTGAGAACCAGCTGCTGGAGCAGGCGGTCCAGCCGGGGGAGGCGACCCTGCGCTGGAGCGGCGGCCCCAGTCCGCTGGCGGCGGTCATGGGCGAGAGCTCGGACGAGCTGATCGCACGTGCCGGCCAGATCCTGCTGCGCTATGCCAAGGCCGAAGCCGGAGCCGAGGCGAAGCTCGCCGTTTATCGCGACGGCTGCGAACTGGAGATGACCACCGTGAACCGCCTCGACGAGGCTGCGGTGGAGAGCCTCAGGCTCTAGCTCCCCCGGTCACCCCATCACCTCCCTCCCCTTGACGGCACTGCCATTAAGTTAAGATCAATGCTGATTTCCCGCACGCTGCACAAGCCCCCTCTCCCTTGATGGGAGAGGGCCGGGGAGAGGGTGAAAAGCTCGCAGAAGCCTCACCCTCCCCCCCACCCCCTCCCATCAAGGGAGGGGGAGCGAGCAGTAGGAGCTTAACTTAATGGCAGTGGGGGCAGGGGGGAGGGAGTTTTTTATTCCGCCGAGGACGCCGTTTCCGACAACGTTCCAGCATCCCCGGTCCCTCACCCTCACCCCGTCTCCCTTAGCTGCAGCTCTTCGGTGTAGAAGCAGTAACGGTTCCTGCCATCCTCCTTGGCCCGGTACAGGGCGAGGTCCGCGCGCCGCACCATGCCGTCCAGATCGGTGTCGTAGGTAGGATAGACGCAGATGCCGATGCTCACGCCTATGGAGGCGATCGCAGCATCGATGGCGAAGGGGTGCGAGAAGGCCTCGATGATCCGCTCGGCCACCACCGCCGCATCCGCCTCTTCCGCCAGCTTGCTGAGGATGATGGTGAACTCGTCCCCTCCCATACGCGCCACCATGTCGCAGCCGCGCACGCACTCCTTGAGCCTTCGCCCCGCCTCGACCAGCACCGCATCCCCGGCTGCGTGGCCGAAGGTATCGTTGATCTGCTTGAAGCGGTCCAGGTCGAGAAACATCAGGCCAAGGGCGTGCCGGTAGCGCTTCGCCTCGGTGACCGCGTGCTGCAGCCGGTCGAAGAAGAGGACCCGGTTCGGCAGCGAGGTAAGCGAATCGTAATGGGCCAGACTCTCCAGCCTCGCCTTGGCCAGCTTGCGCTCGGTTATGTCGCGGAAGATTACCTGCAGCGCCTCCTCGCCCCGGTAAACGAAGCGGCTCACCCCAAGCTCCACCTCGACCGCGGTCCGGTCGCTCCTCAACAGCCGCTCCTCGAACCAGGGGGCGCTGCTGCTGCTTTGCTCGGCATGCTCCATCTGCTCCTCGAAGAGCTCCTCCGACTCCCGCTGCAGGAACTCGCGCATCCGCCTCCCCATCAGCTCCTGCGGCGCCCGGCAGCCGAGCATCTCGCACCCCGCCGGATTGATAAAGACGAAACGGCGCTGCACCAGGATCGCGATGCCGTCCAGTGAGAGCTCGACCAGGCGCCGGAACCTCTCCTCGCTCTCGCGGATACCTTCCAGCGCGCCCCTTAGCTGCTCCTCGGTGTGGGCGCGCAGCGTGACGTCCTGCATGGTCTCGATCGCCGCGATGACCCGCCCCTCGGCGTCGCGCAGCGGCGCGGCATCGAAGCAGAGGTAGCGCTGCTTCCCCTGGAGCCGGTACCACCCCTCCGCCCTGAGCCCCTCGGGTATCTGCGGGGAGTCCGCGTAGCAGGAGTAGAGATCCGCCATCTCGTGGAGAGCGCCGTCCAGCACGACGTCCGCCAGCACCCGGCGCGGCTCGTCGTAGAAGGCCCGCCACGGCTCGCCCCCTCCGATCACTGCCTCGGCCCGGATACCGGTAAGCTCCTCGCAGGCCCTGTTCCAGATGATGACGCGGTGCCCGGCATCCATCACGAAGCACGGCACCGCCGTCTGCTGCAGGAGCTGCTCCGCGAAACCTTTCTCGTCTTCCAGCCGCAGCCTCTGGCTCCCCAGCTCCTGCATCATGGAGTTGAACGCCTGCGCCAGGACCCCGATCTCGTCGCTCGTGGTAACCGGGATCGGCAGATACCCCGCGCCCGCCCCCCCCACCTCGCGCACCCGCCTGGCGAACAGCAGCAGCGGCTCGGTGAGGTGCCCCACGAAGAGCCAGGTGGCCGTAAGTACAAACGGCATCATCAGGGCAAGGCTGTAGCAGGTGAGACGCCGGGCCTGGTCGATCGGCGCGTACGCCTCGGAGAAGGGAAGCTGCGTCGCCAGTATCCAGCCGGTCGAGTCGAGCCTCTTGAAGGAGCAAAGCGCAGGTACTCCGGCGGGGCTCACCGTTTCGCCGCTCCCCTCGAAGCCGGCCAGTGCCCGGTCCAGGAGCGCGCTTCTCCCCCGGGTCAGATGCCCCGCGGGGAGCCGCTCCGGGTCCCTGTGCACGATCATCTGCCTCTGGCTGTTGAAGAGGAAGAAACTTCCCGTCTCCCCGACCTTGAGCCGTGCCAGCCGCCCCAGGAAATTCTCCTCCAGCAGGTCGACGCGCCCCGCCAGCAATCCTGCCACGCTCCCGTTCTCGTCGAACAGCGGAACGGTGAAGGCGACGATCGGGTGCCCTTCCCCCTTGGCGGAGCGAAACGGCTCCGAGATGCGCGGCTTGCCGGAGTCGACGGCCCGCCTGAAGAAGTCGTGAGCGGAGAAGTCCCTGCCGATCAGGGTCTCCTGCCCCGGAGCAGAGGCGAGCAGTATCCCCTTTTTGGAGAAGAAGCCGGTGCCGTCGCCGAACACCTGGTGCAGGTCGAAGCGTCCCTCCAGGAAGCGCTGCATCGCGGCCGGGTCCCGGGTCAGCTGCGGCGGAATGCTGCGCGCCACAGAGACCAGCGCGCGCTGCGCTGCCACGATCTTGTCGTCGAGCTCACCGCTCACGGCACTGACCATGGGGAACTGCTGGCTCGCCACGCCGGCCTTGAACTCCTGGATGAAGAACAGCAGTCCCAGCCCTGCCACAGCCGAGGTCACGCAGCCGATCAGGAGGAAGACGACCAGGGTCATCTTTATTTTCAGGCTGAAGGAGGGCATCGCACTACCTGGCTTTTGCTGTTGCTGTCCGCGTCAATCGCGCTGCTCCGCGAAGATCTCCTCGAAATCCGGCGCCGCCTGGAGAAAGGCCTCCAGCACCGAGGCGTCGAAGTGCTCCGGCATGGTCCGGCCGTCCCCCCGGGTGATGATCTCCACGCTCCTCCCATGGTCGAAGGGGGGCTTGTAGACCCGCTTGCTCCTCAGGGCGTCGTACTGGTCCACCAGCATGACGATGCGACCCTCCATGGGGGTCTCCACCCCCTTGAGGCCGTGCGGATAGCCGCTGCCGTCCCAGCGCTCGTGGTGGGTCAGGGCGATCGATGCCGCCATCTGCAGCACCTGGTGGTTCGAGCCGGAGAGGATCTTGCCGCCGATCACCGTGTGGCTCTTCATGACCCCGAACTCCTCCGCGTTGAGCGGGCCGCACTTGAGCAGGATGGCGTCCGGTATTCCGATCTTGCCGACGTCGTGCATGGCGGCGGCGACCGCGATGGTCTCCGTGAAATCCCTCGGCATCTGCATCACCTCGGCGAGCCGCTTGGCGTAGAGCCCGATGCGGGCGATGTGCTTGCCGGTATCCTCGTCCCTGAGCTCCGCGGCGGCGGTGAGCCTCTCGATGGTCTCCTGGCTCATGCTCTGCATCTGGGCCAGTGCGTCGGCGAGCTCGCGGGTGCGCAGCTCCACCGTGCGCTGGAGTTCCATCTTGTAGTTCTTCTCGATCAGGACCAGACGCTTGTAGTTGATCCCCTTCTCGACGGAGTGGATCAGGTAGTGCGGTTTGAACGGTTTTATGATGAAGTCGAAGGCCCCCTTCTTGATGGCGGAGACCGCCATCTCCAACTCGGCGTAGGCGGTCATCAGGATCACCGGGATGTCCCGATCGATCTCGTGGATCTTTTCCAGGAGCTCGATCCCGGTGATGTGCGGCATGTTCACGTCGGTCAGCACCACGTGAGGAGGGAGCTCGACCAGCTCGGCCAGTGCATCGAACCCGTTGGAGAAGGGGTGCACCTCGAAACCGCTTACCGAAAGGAGCATCGAGACGCTTTCCAGCACGTAGGGGTCATCGTCCACCACGACCACGAGCCCTGAAACTTTGTTATCCATATCCAGCCACCTCTCCCGCAATTACCGGATTATCTGTCATATTACGATTCGGCAAATCTAATGGGAACTTGAGGGAGAGTTTTCTAAGGAGAGGCTAAGGAGGTAATGAGAGGGGGGTGACAGGACGGCTAAGGAGAGTCTGCCGAGGCCAACCAGTTCCCTCCCCCGGAGGGGGAGGGTTAGGGAGGGGGAAACGCGGCCGGTTTTCCAGGAGCTGGGGTGGCCCCTTCCCGCCGGGTAAAATCTAATCTGATTAGCGCTGATCTTCCGCTGTTCAGGTCCCTCCCCCTTCAAGGGGGAGGTCAGGAGGGGGGATGGGGGTGTTTTTGCACCGGAGCTAACCCCATCCCCACCCCAACCCTCCCCTTGAAGGGGAGGGAGTTTTTTCAGCGGAAGATCAGCGCTAATCAGTAAATCTAATGGTGGGCGGGGCCCACCCTACCGGGAGTCAATCTGGATCCATCTAGCGTGATTACGGCTTCTCCCCCTGCGCCGGAGCTTCGCCTTGGGGCGCGTTCCCGGATGCCGGCGCGGGGAGCGGCGACGGCGACGGCAGCGGCGACGTAGACGGCGACGGAGACGGCAGCGGCGACGGTTCAGGCGCCGGTGCGGCGCTTCCCCCCGGCTCTTTTTCGCCGGCCTCGTCCTCCGGCTCCGGCGGCTCCGCGGCCCGGGCGCTGGAAAGGTTGGCCATGACCTCGACCTTCTTGATTGTCTCGTCCACCTTCTTCTGCATGCGCCCGACATTGGGGGCCTCGGCGAGTGCCATCCGGTACTCGGCCGTTGACAGGACACCTTTTTTGGCCAGGAGCTTCAGGATCATGTTGGACCTCTTCAGCACCTTGCCCAGGTTCTTATAGGGGTTGTAGGCGACGCGCGGACCTGGCAGCATGGCGGCCAGAAAGGCGCACTCGCGGGGCGAGAGGCTGGCTGCCGATTTGCCGAAGTAGTACTGGGCGCCGTGGCCGATGCCGTACACCATGGGACCCAGCTCGATCACGTTCAGATAGAGCTCGATGATGCGCCCCTTGGTGAGCTCCTGCTCCATCCGTTTCGCCAGGTAGAGCTCCTTCGCCTTCCGGGTCAGCGTTTTCTCCCGGGAGAGAAAGAGGTTCTTCGCCACCTGCTGCGTGATGGTGGAGGCGCCCCGGGCGAAGCTCTTTTTCTCCAGATCGTAGGCAATGGCCGCCTTGATGGCCTTGACGTCGATCCCCTCATGCTTGTAGAAGCTCGCGTCCTCGGCGAGGATCACCGCCCACTTCATCTCCGAGGGGATGCTGGCCGAGGGGGTCCAGTAGCGATTCCTGGGACCGACCACCAGGGGATGGTAATCGCCGTGCCAATCCTTCACCTGGATGGTCAGGTTGACCCTGCGATCCTTGAGCTGATCCACCGGCGGCAGCAGGTACAGGGAAACGGCCAGGTACACCAGATAAACCACCACTGCGCCTGTGCCCCACCAGAGGTACTTTCTCATCCCTTTCATGCCTCTTTCCCGCCTTCCCGGGCAGCGGGAACGCTCCGGGCGCACCCCTTTTGCGCCATCTGCGCCGCCATGAGCAGGGCGGCCTTCATGCTGCCGGTGCAGGCCCGCCCGGTCCCGGCGAGGTCGTAGGCGGTGCCGTGGTCGACCGAGGTCCGAATGATGGGAAGGCCGAGGGTCACGTTGACGCCGTCGTCGAAGTGCAGCAGCTTCAGCGGGATCAGCCCCTGATCGTGGTACATGCAGACCACCGCGTCGTACCCCCCGGCAGCGGCGAAATGGAACAGGGTGTCGGCGGAGAGCGGGCCCGTCGCGTCGATGCCGGCCGCCCTGGCTGCTGCGATGGCAGGCGCGATCACCAGGCTCTCCTCGCTGCCGAAAAGCCCCCCTTCGCCGCAGTGCGGGTTGAGGGCGAGGACCGCCAGGCGCGGCGCCTTGCAGAACCAGCGGCAAAGCGAGTCGTGGGTGATCCGGATGGTCGAGAGGACACGCTCGAAGCTGACCAGCGACGGCACCCTGGAGAGCGCCTCGTGGATGGTCACCAGCGTCACCCGCAGGCGATCGCCGGCGAGCATCATGACCACCTCCCTGGTTCCGGTCAGCTCCGCCAGCAGTTCGGTGTGCCCCGGGAAGTGATGCCCGGCCCCGTTCATCGACTCCTTGTTGATGGGAGCCGTCGCCATGGCCCGGGCGCTCCCGCTCAGGCAGAGCTGCGCGGCCCGGCAGATGTAGCGAAAGGAGGCGTCCCCGCCGGCGGCAGTCGGCCTGCCGTAGGCCATGTCATCGGCCCTGAGGCTTGAGAGCTCGTGCAGATAGAGCACTCCGGGGCGCGGCTCGACCGGCGGCACGCCTCCCTGCAGGGTTTCGACGGCCAGGGAAACTCCCGCTACCGCGATGGCACGCTCCATGGCACCCCGGTCCCCCAGGACCAGCGGTCTTGAGACCGAGACGATGGCGGGATCGGCCAGGGCCGCCGCCACGATCTCCGGCCCGATCCCGCTCGGATCCCCCATGGTTACCGCTATGACAGGTTTTTCCACTTGTTTCTCCTATGAAAAAAGGGGCCTCTCAGCCCCTCTTCAGATCAGCGCCAATCCCGCGACCATCAGCTCCCGCGCGGCCCCCCCAACGGAAGGGTCAACTTGTGCAGCTGTCCGGTATCCCGCTCCCGCCACTGCAGCCTCAGTTCCCTGGCGCTGGTCGCCTCTCCGGGGAAGAAAAGGAAGCCGTTGGCCAGGTACTGGTCCGGTATCACCCTCCCCTCCAGCCCCTTGTCCCTCAGGTCGTCCGAGATGCTGTATTCCCGCTCCCTCGAACTCCCCTCCTGCGTGCCGCCGATGACGGCACCCCCTGCGGCGCCTAACGCGGCACCCTTGCCGAGAGATTCGGCGACGCTGCGCCCGGAGACGATCCCCAGTGCGGTCCCGAGCAGCCCCCCCGCGACGGCGCCCAGCACCGCCCCCTTGCCGGCGCCGCGGCCGAAGAAGGAGGCGAGCTGGGTCGATTTGTCCAGGCGGTCGAAGGCGGTGTTGTTGGGGACCACCGGCCAGTAGTTGCCGGAGTCGTCAACCAGGAAACTCTGTGCCGCGACGATCTCCAGGTTGTGGCCGCTCTTGTTGTCGAGCACCAGCATCACCGGCAGGAGGCCGGCACCCTTGATGTCGAAGCCGAACGCCTTCTCGGCGGATTTCCGGTCCGGGTAGGCCTCGCCGCCAAAGGAGACCCCCGAGACCTCCCTGTGGTTCACATATCCCTCAGGGGGTCTGAAGGAGACGTACTGGCTCTTATAGGCGGTGCACCCCGAAAGGAGCAGCATAACCATCATCACCGTCGATAACACTTTCATGACAAACCTCCTGAATCATTCTCATTATACCAACGCTGCCACCCGACTATACTCCTCTTTCTAGTCCCTTTCAAGACCGGCGAAACGGACCAGCAGCTTCTTGAACCCCACCGAAGCGAAGCCGACGATGACCTTCTGGTTGTCGCCCTCCCCCTCGATCTTCCTGATGATCCCGGGGCCGAACTGCGCGTGGCGCACCCGCATGCCGAGGAAAACGCCCTCCTCGTGGTCCTCCGGCACCATGCGCACCTCGTTGTCGAAATCGGGCTCGATCTCCTCCTCGAAAAGCGAAGCGAGATTGTGCGAGGGGAGAGCGGCGCCGGTCATGGCGCCGGTCCCGGGAGCGGCCGACGCAGTGGCGGCGTACTGCTGGAACTGGTTGCTGTTCGGGGTGGTCGCGTACTGCTGAAACGGCTCCCCGGCATCGAGCAGCTCCTGCGGGATGTCGCGGATGAAGCGCGCCGGCGGGTTCATCTGCTCCTGGCCGAAGATGTGTCGCCTGCGCACGTTGAGGAGGAACAGGCGTTTTTTGGCCCGGGTCATCCCGACGTAGCAGAGCCTGCGCTCCTCCTCCATCTGGACCGGATCCTCGAGCGATCTCAGGTGCGGGAAGAGACGCTCCTCCATGCCGACCATGAAGACCAGGGGGAACTCCAGCCCCTTTGCCGAGTGCAGGGTCATCAGCGTTGCCGACGACTTCCTCCCCTCCCCCTCCTGCTCCAGGTCCGAGACCAGGGCGACCTGCTCCAGGAAGTTGGCGAGCCCCTTTTCGCCGGCGCCGCCGTCGAAGACCTGCATCGCGGTCACCAGTTCCTGGAGGTTTTCGATCCGGTCCCGTGCCTCGTCGCTACCCAGCGCCTTGAGCCTGGCAAGATAGCCGGAGTCCTGGATCACGGCGGCGGCCAGCTCGGCCAGCGGCAGCCTTTCGGCAAGCTCGCGGTATTTTTCCAGCTCGGCGGCAAATGCGGCCACCTTGCCGCGCGCCCCGCCGGCCAGGAGGGTCCCGTCGGCCGCCTCCAGCATGGCGTCGTAGAAGGGAATCGACTTTTCCGCGGCGAAGGTCGAGATCCGTTCCACCGTGGCGTGCCCGATGCCGCGCGGCGGCGTGTTGATGATGCGCCTGATCGCCACGTCGTCGGCCGGGTTGTCCAGCACCTTCAGGTAGGCGAGGATGTCCTTCACCTCGAGCCTCGCGTAGAAGCGGACCCCTCCCACCATGTGGTAGGGAATCCCCGCCGCCACCATGGCGTCCTCCACCACCCTCGACTGGGCGTTGGTCCGGTAGAAGACGGCGACCTCCGACAGGTCCCCCCCGTCCGAGAGGAAGCGCTCCGTCTCCCGGCAGACCAGGCGGGCCTCCTCCCACTCGTTTGGCAGCGTGCGGCACACGATCGGCTCCCCGTCCGGGTTGTCGGTCCAAAGCCGCTTCGGCTTGCGGCCGCGGTTCTTCTCGACCACGTTCCAGGCGCCGTCCAGGATGGTCCTGGTGGAGCGGTAATTCTGCTCCAGCTTCACCACCTTCACCCCAGGGAAATCCTTCTCGAACTCCAGGATGTTGCGGATGTCCGCGCCGCGCCAGCCGTAGATGGACTGGTCGTCGTCACCGACCACGCAGAGGTTTCGCCTGCTGCCGGCCAGAAGCTGCACCAGCCGGTACTGGACCGGGTTGGTGTCCTGGTACTCGTCCACCATGATCCAGCGGTAGCGCTCCTGGTACTTCCTGAGCACCTCGGGGTGCTCCTCGAAAAGCCGCACCGCCAGGAGGAGCAGGTCGCCGAAGTCCGCCGCGTTGCAGCGTTTGAGCCGCTCCTGGTAAAGGGCGTAGACCCGGGCGAGGGTCGCCTGGTAGGGAGAGCCGGTAGGAACCCGGTCCGGGGTGAGCCCCGCGTTCTTGAACTCGTCGATCGCCGAGCCGAGCGCCTTCGGGGGATACTTCTTCTCGTCCAGGTTGAGCTCGGCTGCGCAGTCCTTCAGGAGCCGTTCGCAATCCTTGTCGTCGTAGATGGCGAAATTGCTGTCGTAGCCCAGGTGCCGGATTTCGTGGCGCAGGATCCTGGCGCAGCTTGAGTGAAAGGTGGAGATCAGCGGCAGCTCCCCTGCCCCGAGGATCTGCTTCACCCTCTCCCGCATCTCTCCGGCCGCCTTGTTGGTGAAGGTGACCGCGAGGATCTGCCAGGGGGGCACCCCTCTTTCGTTAATGAGGTAGACGATGCGGTGCACGATGACGCGGGTCTTGCCGGAGCCGGCGCCCGCCAGGACCAGCAGCGGTCCCTCGCCGTGCAGCACCGCTTCCTTCTGGGGGGGATTCAGATTGTGGAGCAGTTTCATGATATTCCTTGAGGCCTGACGGCGCTATAGATGCCGCCCGGGGTGCGCTGCGCCTCTTTTATACCACCTCGCCTCTTTTTGGTCAAAAGGGAATTCCCGGAAGGAAAATGTGGGTGCGGTCGCCGCTGCGCCAATGTATCCTTGAAGAGAGGCCTCCTGATATCGGCAATGCCGTCCCGGTGCTTGCATATGGAGCAACTATCCCTATTATTTTCTAACCGGGGATGTCATGGAGAAAACAGCGTGGGGTGACTTGGCAGCTTGAGCGAGCCGGTGATCCCATTGGAGGGAACAGCCATGTATGAGAGCAAGGAGCAGTATCAGGAGATAGTCAGCCGCGAAGTGCAGCTCCTGGAGAAATCGTGCAACTACAGGATCTCCAACGCCGAGCCCGGCTTGTGCCCGCGCTGCGGGCACCAAGGGGTCTGGGACATCGCCACCAAGGGGTTCATCCACCACCAGGGGAACTCGATTTACTTCAGCACGGTCTTCAATGAATGGCGCTGCGGGATCTGCGATAGCCGGAAGCTGGCCGAAGAGCCCGTTTTTCCCATTTGCGGGAAAACCGGCGAGATACGGCCCCTGGTCGACTCGGAATAGAGCCCCGTTGTCATAGCTGCCCTGGAGGATGGGATGACGCTCCAGCTCGCATCGATGGAGCATCCTGGAGGAAGAGGTATGGCTCGCCCAGATGTCATCGACAGGCTCTCCATTCGGCAGCGTCCCGGGGTATTGCCGCTCATGTATCAGTCGTGGCGCAAGCTGCTGTTCATGCATTGGCGGTTGCCAGCTGAGTTGCTGCGTCCTCATGTTCCCGAGCGGTTGCGGATCGACACCTTCGATGGCGAGGCGTGGGTCGGGATAACCCCCTTCCTGGTCAGGAACCTTCGTCCGGCCTTTCTCCCGGCGCTGCCCTGGCTGAGCGATTTCGATGAAGTCAACGTCCGGACCTACGTTCATCATGACGGGGTGCCGGGGGTATGGTTCTTTTCTCTGGACGCAAGCAGCCTGCTCGCCGTCATAGGCGCTTCTGCAGCCTACCGTTTGCCCTACCGTTATGCAGAGATCATCGTTCGGGAGGAGAAGGAGAAGATAGTCTACAGTTCCAGGCGTGCCGGTTCCGCGGCTGAACCTGCCGTGTTGAAGGTTTCCTGGCTGAAAGGGGATATGGTTGGCGAGGCGGAACCGGAGTCGCTGGAATTTTTCCTGGTGGAGCGCTACTGCCTGTATGCCGCGGCCGGAAACGACCTTTACCGTGCCCGTATCTTCCATCCCCCGTGGAAGTTGCAGACGGCCGAGCTAATCAGCTGTCGTTCGACCCTGCTGGAAGCGCAGCGGTTGCCAAAGCCGGAAGGGCACCCGCTTTTGCATTATTCGGAACTGCAGGACACCTCGATCTGGCCCTTGAAGAAGGTAACCTAGCCTATTCCAGGCGATCCCGTTAAACCCTTGGTAGAGAGCAACCATTGCAATGCTGGGCAGTTGTGTCGGCAATCTGGTCGCCGCAGACGGCGCAGGCGTTGTCCCATTCCGGGTGGCCCGCATCCGCCGCTCGTTTTTTCGCCTCCAGCCGCTCAACCTCGGCTTCCATTTCCTCGTTGTACTGTGATTCGAACATGCGTTTGGTCTCCCTTTAGTCGGTACCTTTACAGCCGACCCTCTGCAGCAAAGGCATCATCAGCCTTGTCTCATAAAAAAGGCCGCTATTGCAAAAGCGGCCTTTTCATCTCCAAATTGTTACTACGACTTTCAGCTCTCCACCCCTACTCCACCGTGACGCTCTTGGCGAGGTTCCTCGGCTGGTCGACGTCGGTCCCCTTGAGCACCGCCACATGATAGGCCAGAAGCTGCATCGGAATGGAGAGGATGATCGGACTCACTTCCTCGCCGTCCAGCGGAATCTCCAGCGCGACCTCCACCTTGTCCCGCACCTCGGCGTCTCCCGCCGAACAGACCGCGATGACCCGCCCGCCGCGCGCGATGACCTCCTCCATGTTGGAGCAGACCTTCTCGTAGTTCGGCCCCTTGGGGACCAGCACCACGACCGGCATGTGCTCGTCGATCAGCGCGATCGGCCCGTGCTTCATCTCGCCTGCCGCATACCCCTCGGCATGTATGTAGGAGATTTCCTTGAGCTTCAGCGCACCTTCCAGGGCGATCGGATAGTTCATGCCGCGCCCCAGATACAGAAAGTCGCGGGCCTGCATGTAGTTGCGGGCAACCCTCTCCACCTGCTCGTTCAGCTTCAGGGCCTCCTCCATCAGGGCGGGGACCCTTACGATGGAGGCGATCAGCGCCCTCCCCTGCTCGATGTCCATCTTGCCGCGGGCACGCCCCAGACGGATGGTGAAGAGATAAAGGGCAATCAGCTGGGTGACGAACGCCTTGGTCGAGGCGACTCCGATCTCGGGCCCGGCATGGGTGTAGATGACGCCGTCGGCCTCGCGGGCGATGGAGGAGTCGACCACGTTGCAGACGGCGACGCATTTGCCGCCGCGCCTCCTCGACTCGCGCATGGCGGCCAGGGTGTCGGCGGTCTCGCCGGACTGGGAGATCAGGATGACCAGGGTCTTCTGGTCGATCACCGGGTTGCGGTAGCGGAACTCGGAGGCGATGTCGACCTCCACCGGAACGCGGCAGTGCTCCTCGATGAGAAACTTGCCGACCAGCGCGGCATGCCAGGAGGTGCCGCAGGCGATGATGCAGATCCTGTCCACGGCGTTCAGATCGGCGTCGCTCATGGCAAGATCCTCAAGGTAGACGTCCCCCTGCTCTTCCCTGAGCCTCCCGGCGATGGTGTCCCTGACGGCGCGGGGCTGCTCGAAGATCTCCTTCAGCATGAAGTGGCGGTAGCCACCCTTCTCGGCCATGTGCGAGGACCAGTCGATGTGGCGCGGACTCTTCTCGAGCGGGACCCCCTCGACGGTGCTGAAATAGGCCGCCCCCCCCCTGAACACCGCCATCTCGCCGTCCTCCATGAAAATCATGGAACGGGTGTGGGCGAGGATCGCGGGGATGTCGGAGGCGACGTAGAACTCCCCGTCTCCAAGGCCTACCACCATCGGCGAGCCGAGCTTCGCGGCTATCAGCACATCCGGCTCCTCCACGCTGACGATGCAAAGCGCATAGGCCCCCTTGAGCAGCAAAAGCGCCTCGCGCACCGCGGCCTCGAAGCTGCCGCTCACCTTGCGGCGCTCCTCGATCAGGTGGGAAACCACCTCGGTGTCGGTCTCGCTCTTGAAGATATGCCCGGCCGCCTTCAGCTCGTCGCGCAGCTGCAGGTAGTTCTCGATGATGCCGTTATGCACCACCACCACGCTCCCCGCCTGGTGCGGATGGGCGTTGATCTCGGACGGTCTGCCGTGGGTGGCCCAGCGGGTGTGCCCGATGCCGAGCGACCCGGCGACCGGCTCTGCCAGGAGCAGGCGTTCCAGGTTGACCAGCTTCCCTTCGCTGCGCCTGATGCTCGCCGCGCCGCCGCTTATGGTGCAGATTCCCGCCGAGTCGTAACCCCGGTACTCAAGCTTTCTAAGCCCCTCGATGATGATGGAGGTGGCGTCCTGCCTGCCGGTATACCCTACAATGCCGCACATTTTGACTCCGAAATTTCCGGGCGTTCCGGGGGGCAGGAGTGCCACCCGATCCGAGAACCGGGAACGATTTTATTTTTTCCTCAGCTTCCAGCCTTCCTTGTTTACCTGGGGCGCCCGGGCGATGGCGAGCGAGTCGGCGGGGACGTTCGCGGTCACCGTGGTGCCGGCCGCTATCAGCGAATTTCTCCCCACCGTGACCGGCGCCACGAACTGCACGTCGCTTCCCACGAAGACCTCGTCCTCGATCACCGTCTGATGCTTTTTGACGCCGTCGTAGTTGCAGGTGATGGTGCCGCAACCGATGTTCACGTTCCTGCCGATGGTGGCGTCTCCCAGGTAGGTGAGATGGGAGGCCTTGGACCCCTCTCCCATGAATATCTTCTTGGTCTCCACGAAATTCCCTATCTTGACGTGGGCCGACAGCTCGCTCCCCGGCCGCAGATGCGCCATCGGTCCGATCGCTACCGCCTCGCGCACCAGGGACTGCTCCATGACGCTCCCCGCCTTGACCACCACGTCGTCGGCTATGATGCAGGAGCGGATCAGCGCCCCCTGCCCGATCTCGCAGCGCTCACCGATCACGGTCTCGCCGGTGATGGTGGCACCGGGATGGATCACGCTGTCGCGGCCGATGCGCACCCCGCGGTCCACATAGACCGCCTGCGGGTCGATCATGGTGACGCCGGAGAGCATGAGCTCCCGGTTGATGCGGCCGCGCAGCACCCTCCCCGCTTCGGCGAGCTGCACCCGGTCGTTCACCCCGGTAATCTCCTCGGCGTCCGCCACGGCGAAACTCATGCACTTGAGCCCCTGCCGGGCCGCCTGACGCACCACGTCGGTCAGATAATATTCGCCCTGCGCGTTGTCGTTATTGAGGGAGGCCACGGCCCCCTGGAGAAATTCCCGGTCCACGCAGTAGACGCCGGCGTTCACCTCGCGGATCTGCCGCTCCTCCGGGGAGGCGTCCTTCTCCTCGGTGATCGCCGTGACGTATGCATCGGCCACCTTGACGATCCGGCCGTAGCCAAACGGCTCGGCCAAGGTCGCGGTCATCACGGTGACGGCGGCACCGCTTGCCTCATGTGCCCGGAGCATCCCCGCCAGGGTCGCAGCCGTGATCAGCGGGGTGTCGCCGCAGAGGATCAGGACGGTACCCGCCCCCTCACCCAGCTCCGACATGGCGCAGCGGACCGCGTGGCCGGTTCCCAGCTGTTCGGACTGCACGGCAAAGCGGATCTCCGGCCGCTGCGCGAAGTGGGCGCGCACCTTTTCCTCCTGATGCCCGACCACCAGCACGCAGCCGGAAACCCCCGCCTCGAAGGCTGCGGCGACCGGCCAGGCGATCATCGGGAGGCCCGCCAGCGGGTGCATCACCTTGACCAAGCCGGACTTCATTCTGGTCCCCATACCGGCCGCCAGCACGATTGCAGATATCTTCGCCATCTCGGACCTCCTTTGGCCTGATGCATGCTAGAGGAAAAGGTTATTTTTATCAACAATAGCCCAGCTCGTCAAGGTGTTTCACTCACTGCTCCGGCCGTTCACCGGCTGTTTTTTACCATTTACACGACTGTAACTTCCCGTTATAGTCGCCTTGGAGGATGCATGGGAATTCCCGAGGACATAGCGCGACTGGAACTGGAGCTGCGCGAGCTCATCGTCAAGTACGAGCAGTACTTCTTCGGGGTTGAGAAGAGGGAACCGCTCAAGCTGCTTGAGGAGGTGGAGCGTCTGGTGATGCGCTACCGGAACGTGGGCATCCCCAACACCATGCAAAGGTTCAAGTACGATTCCCTCGCCGCGGCCCTCAGCGTCCACAAGCAGAAATGGACCCGCATCAACCGCCTGATGGAGGAGGGCAAGTACGAGAGGGACCGCTTCAAGATGTCGCTGCGCCGCCCGGACGCGGCCAGGGAGCGCGGCGCCGAAGCGCCCCCCCCCGCTTCCGAACTGCAGCTCGACAGGATCTACCAAGAGTACCGCAACGCGCGCGTTTCGTGCAACCTCCCGGTGGAAAATCTCTCCCGCGAGAAGATCGCCCAGGCGATCGAGCGGCAAAAGCCCGCCATAATGGAAAAGTACCGCTGCAGCGACGTCAGTTTCGTGGTGGTGATCGAAGACGGCAAGCCGCGCCTGAAGGCCCGCCCGAAGAGCTCATGAACATAACACTGGTCGCCATACACCCGCAGCGCTCCCCGCAGGCGGTCCCCCTTGCCTGCGCCTTCCTGAAGGAGGCGCTGCTGGCGGACCCGGAGGTTTCGGGAGCGGTCCGCGTCGAGATCGCCGAGTTCTTCCTGGAGGACTCCCCCGGGGAGTGCGCCGAGGCGATCCTGAAAACGGCCCCCGACCTGGTCGCCTTCTCCATCTACGTCTGGAGCCGGGACCATGCCCTCTCCATCGCGCAGCGTCTGGTCCGGATCGCCCCCGCGCTGACGCTTTGCGCCGGCGGCGCCGAGCCCACCGCCAACCCGGCGGGGCTCCTCGACTCCGGAGTGTTCCGGTTCCTGGTCCGCGGCGAGGGGGAGCTCCCCTTCGTGCAGGCGGTCCGCCTGGCGCTCCGGGGAGCGGGGCCGGCCGGGGTGCCGGGAGTCCTGATGCCGGGCGAGCTCCCCGGAGCGCTTCCGGTGCCGGCCGAGATCGACTCGATCCCGTCCCCCTACCTTTCGGGGCTGCTCGACCCCGCCCTCCCGGGCGGCGCGCTCTGGCAGCTCTCCCGCGGCTGCGACTTCGCCTGCGCCTTCTGCTTCGACCACAAGGGGGCCGGCGGGGTGCGGCGCTTCGCGCTGGCGAGAATCGAGGCGGAGCTACGCCTCTTCGCCCGCCTGCGCGTGCCGCAGGTGTTCGTGCTCGACTCCACCTTCAACAAGCTGCCCAAGCGCGCCAAGGAGATCCTCCGGCTGATCGGGAGGCTCGCCCCGCAGGTGCACTTCCACTTCGAGGTGCGCAGCGAGTTCATCGACGCCGAAATGGCCGAGCTGTTCGCCTCCGTCACCTGCTCGCTGCAGATCGGCCTGCAGAGCGCCGATCCCGGGGTGCTGCGCGCTGTGGGCCGCGGATTCGACCCCGACGACTTCTCCTACCGGGTGTCGCTTCTGAACCGGCACGGCGCCATCTTCGGCTTCGACCTGATCTACGGCCTTCCCGGCGACAGCCTGTCGCTGTTCCGGAGTTCGCTCGACTTCGCCCTCTCCCTGTACCCGAACCACCTGGACATCTTCCCGCTCGCCGTGCTCCCGGGGACCAGGCTCTACGCCAAAGCGGACGCGCTGGGGCTGAAACACCTCCCCTCCCCCCCCTATACGCTCCTCTCCACGCCCGACTTCACGGCCGGGGAGCTTGAGGAGGCACGCCTTTTGGCGGCCGCCTGCGACATCTTCTACAGCCGCGGCAAGGCGGTGGCCTGGTTCAACGCGACGCTGGCGGCCTTGAAGCTCTCCCCAGCCGCCTTCCTCTCGGCTTTTTCCCGCTTCCTCGGCTCCAGGTCGGCCCTGGGCGAGCAGGAGATCGCGGAGCAGGAGATCTGGGGGCTGCAGCGGCAATTCCTGAGCGAGATCTTCCGGGACAGGAAAAAGAGCCGGCTCCTGCCGCTCGCCCTCGATCTTGCCGACTACCACCACCACTACGCCTGCGCCCTGCTGGCAACCCCTCCCGTCCCCCCGGCCCCGAGGGAGCTGAAAGGGATCGACCTTCTGCAGCGCCCCCTGCAACTGGCGCCCTCTGCCGCGCTGGCCCGGTTCAACTACGAGATCCTGGACATCCTGGAGGCGGGCGACATGGAACTGCCGGCCTTCGCCTCCTGCTTCAAGCCTGCCCAATCGTACGCCGTCATCTATCCCGCCGCCGGGGAGGTCTGCACCGAATCGGTCTCCAGGCCCTACTTCGAGCTCCTGCTCGCGCTGGACGGCAAACGCACGGCGCTCGCCCTCTGCCGGGATCTCGGGCTCCCCGGGGCGGAACTCCTCCCCTTCCTGGAGTTCGCCCTCTCCGAAGGGATCGTCACCCTGTCCCGGCCGGCCTGAAGCGGCCCTCCGGCCATTAATTCACACCGACCAGCGCCGACTTCACCCCCTCCAATGCAGCAGAAGATTCCCTCCCGGAAGCGTCACCCCCGCGCCCTTGATACATGCAGCGTTTCTAACCAATATTGATCGGATCCTTTTGCTCCGACCGGGTTGCCTCGGGCACCGATCGGGCAGGATCTCCTCCTGATCCGAACGGCACCACCCCGCGCCTGCAGAAGCTCCCCCCCTTATTGCGGCGGCTTCATAAAAATCGTCATACCCGGTTTTTTCCAGGGCCGGCACGGGCGCCAATTCATTCCGAAATTTTGATTCATTAATAGAAACTCTCACTCAGCGATTTAACCGACCATCCCCCCGCAATTACGCCAAATGACCGGCGACAAAGTTGTATCTTGCTTATTAATTGGCACTTTTTCAGTTGATTTATGCAGCGCCGCGTATTACATTAGGCGCCGTTCCGAGCGCCACCAAGCCGAATACGGCGTTGCAAAACGATGTTTTTTTAATTTACAGGAGATTACAATGGTCCATGTCTTCACACGTATCATCCCGCTGCTACTGCTCCTTGCAATGGCCCAACCCGCGGCCGCCACCCAGGGGATGGCGATCGACCCGGCGACCTGCCTCGGCTGCCACGGCGACAAGATCTCCGCCGAACTGATGGCGAAATCGGTGCACGGCAAAAACGGCTGCACCAGCTGCCACGTCGAGATCGTCGAGCTCGCCAAGCACATGAGGGGCGAGGTGGCTGTCGGCAAGGTACAGTGCGTTCGCTGCCACAAGAAGGAGAGTGCGGAACACGCCAACAGCATTCATACGCAGAAAGGGGTCCAGTGCGCCAACTGCCACACCGACATGCACAGCCACACCTCCTGGAACCAGGACAAGCGCCGGGTGCTCGCCATCTGCGTCAAGTGCCACAAGGATGAGCGCGGCTTCGCCCAGTCGGTGCACGGCAAGGGGGTAATCGCGGGAAACCAGGACTCGGCCGCCTGTAACGACTGTCACGCCCTGCACGAGATCCAGGCGCTGGGCGACCCCTCCTCGCACACCAACCGCGAGTTCCACACCAAGGTCTGCCTCAGGTGCCACGCCGACGAGAAGCTCGTGGAGCGCAACAAGATCTCCAAGGTGGCGGTGGAAAGCTACATGGAGAGCTATCACGGCAAGAACTACCGCCTGGGTTACCCGGAAAAGGTGGCCGGCTGCGCCGACTGCCACACCGCCCATGCGATCCTGCCGTCCGCCGACCCCAACTCCTCGGTACACCCCAACAACCTGGTGAAGACCTGCAGCAGCTGCCACAAGAAGGGCAGCGCGCTCTTCACCAAGTTCTACGCCCACGGCGAGCACAACGATCGCGAAAACTATCCGATCCTCTACTACACCTTCATCGCCATGACCGGCCTGCTGGTCTCCACCTTCGCGGTGTTCTGGCTGCACACCCTGCTCTGGATGATCCGCGGCTTCGTGGAGAACAGGGAGAAGGCGGCGGCTCTCGAAGAAGGGCACATCATGCACCACGTACCCGAAGGGCACAGCCAGTACCGCCGCTTCAGAAGGGTTCACGTGTTCATGCATCTGCTGGTCATCATCAGCTTCCTCGGGCTCTCGCTTACCGGCCTACCGCTCAAGTTCAGCGACCAGGCCTGGGCCAAGGTGCTGATGGATCTCTACGGCGGAGCACCCAACGCGGCCGGCTTCCACAGGATCTGCGCCGGCATCACCTTCGTCTACTTCGCCATGGCGATCTACATGAGCATCCACTTCCTGTTCATCAGGAAGGACATCAAAGGCAACCCGCTGCAGAGGCTGTTCGGACCTGATTCACTCTGCCCGAACCTGCGCGACATCAGCGACGTAGTCGGCATGGTACGCTGGTTCTTCTTCAAGGGGCCCAAACCGACCTTCGAGAGATGGACCTACTGGGAGAAATTCGACTTCATCGCGGTCTTCTGGGGTATGTTCGCCATCGGCGGCTCCGGCCTGATGCTCTGGTTCCCCGAGTTCTTCGGCAGCTTCCTGCCGGGGTGGGCCTTCAACGTGGCGACCATCATCCACTCCGATGAGGCGCTGCTTGCTACCGGCTTCATCTTCAGCGTCCACTTCTTCAACACCCACGGACGTCCGGAGAAGTTCCCGATGGACTTCGTCATCTTCAACGGCCAGATGTCCAAGCACGAGTTCGTCGAGGAGCGTGGCGACCAGTGGGCGCGCTACGAGAAGGACGGCATCACCGAGCAGTTCAAGGCCAAGAAGTCTAGCGGCATCGTCTACGACTTCTGCCTGAAGACCTTCGGATTCACCGCCCTCTTCATAGGCATCACGCTGCTCATGCTGATGGTCTACGCCTTCCTCTTCCCGCACCACTAGGAAACAGGCGACAAGGACACGAAAAAAGGGGCTCCCGAAAGGGTGCCCCTTTTTTTATAGACAGGCTGTGGCGTCCAGCTTCATCCAGCTTTGTCAACTCTCCCCCCTTTGACAAAGGGGGACTTTTTACAGCATCTCTACGGGGTCCACGTCGACCACCAGGCGTACCGTTGACGGATGACTGTACGCCCCCCGGAAATGAAACAGGAGCCGGTGCAGCTCGGAGCGCTCCCTTCCCTTCAGCAGGATCTGCCAGCGGAAGCGTCCGCGCACCTTGCCAAGCGGCGCTGTGACCGGCCCGAGGATCTCCACCCGCAGCCGGCACTCCCCCTTGATCTTCCTGAGCAGAGCGGCCGCCTCATCGGACGAGTTCGCCGCCTGGGGAGCCGCGATCGAGGAGATGGTGAGCGAGGCCAGGTGGGCGAAGGGGGGGTAGCCTACGTCCTCGCGAAAGGCGATCTCTTTTTCATAGAACCCCTCGAAGTCGTGGTTCACCGCATGGGTCAGGGCGTAATGCTCCGGCGCCAGGGTCTGCACCAGCACCCGTCCCGGCTTGTCTCCCCGCCCCGCCCTCCCCATAACCTGGGTCACCAGCTGGAAGGTCCTCTCGCTGCTCCTGAAGTCGGGGAGGTTCAGCGAGGCGTCGGCGGAGACCACGCCGACCAGGGTCACGCCGGGAAAATCGTGCCCCTTGGCGATCATCTGGGTGCCGATCAGGATGTCGACCGTACCGTCCTCCAGTTCCTTGAGCACCCTGGCGTGCCCCCCCTTCCCCTTGGTCGAATCGCGGTCCATCCGCGAGACCCGCGCCTCGGGGAAAAGTTCCTGCACCTCCTCCTCGACCCGCTCCGTGCCGCGCCCAAGGAGCGTGATGTCGCTCCCCTGGCAGGCGGGGCAGATGGAGGGGGCGGGGATCGAATAGTCGCAGTAATGGCAGATGTGGCGCCCCTTGCCGCGGTGATAGGTGAGGGTCACCTCGCAGTTGGGGCAGCGCAGCACATGGCCGCAATCCTGGCACACCACGTAAGTTGCGAAGCCGCGCCGGTTCAGGAAGAGGAGGGTCTGCCCGCCGGCATCGAGGTTCTCCCCGATGGCGTCGACGAGCGGCTGCAGGAAGGTCTTCCCCTTTTGCCTCCTGGCGTCCAGCATGACCGTCTCCGGCATCGGGAGCTCGCGCACCCGGCTGGGGAGGTGCAGGAAGCCGAGCCGCCCCTTTTTCGCGGCATGGTAGCTGGTGACAAGCGGGGTGGCCGAGCCGAGGATCACCACGGCCGAGGCGAGCTTCCCCCGCACCAGGGCGAGGTCCCGGCTGTTGTAGCGCACCCCCTCCGACTGCTTGTAGCTTCCCTCATGCTCCTCGTCGACCACGATGACGCCCAGCCGCTCCAGCGGCGCGAAGAGCGCCGACCGGGCGCCGATCACGATCAGCGCCTCGCCGCGCCTGATGCGGCGCCACTCGTCGTAGCGCTCCCCGTCGGAGAGTCCCGAGTGCAAAACGGCGATGCCGCAGTCAAAGCGCCTCTTGAAACGGCCGACCAGCTGCGGGGTCAGGGCGATCTCCGGCACCAGGACCAGCGCCGAGTTCCCGGCGGCAAGAGAGACGGCGATGCTCTGCAGGTACACCTCGGTCTTGCCGCTGCCGGTGACGCCGTGCAACAGGAACGGCGAGAAGGCCCGCGAGCCGATGGCGTCCGAGATCCGGTTGAAGGCCTCCTGCTGGTCTGCGTTTAGCGGCAGGGACGAGTCGTGGCCGAAGCTCTCGGCGCGAAAGGGGTCGCGATAGACCTCGCGCTCCTCGAGACGCGCCGCTCCAAGCTCGACCAACCGGCGCAGCTGCGCCCTGCAGTTGCCGAAACGCTTGCCGAGATCGGCTGCGGAACACGCCCCCGCCTCCCCCAGGTACTCCAGGATCTCCAGCCCCTTGCCCCGGGGGAGTCTCTCAGCCCCGTCAACCGCGCTGTAGATCCTCTCGGTCCGGACACTCTTGCCGCCGCTCAAGAACTCCCGCAGCACCGGCGTGCCGTCCTCGGCCGTCTCGCAGCGGTAGCGGCTGACCAGGTTGATCCCGGCGGGAAGCGCCATCTTGATCACCTCGCCCAGCGGATGCAGGTAGTAATTGGCGATCCAGCGGTAAAACTCGAGCTCCGGCCCGGTGAAAAGCGGCTCCTCGTCCAGGACCTCCAGCAGCTCCTTCAGCTCTGCGCCGGTGGCGACGGCGTCGCCCAACAGGTAGCCGGTCACCTTGCGCCTGCCGAAGGGAACCAGCACCCGCTTCCCCGCGACGGCCAGCTGCGACAGGCGCTCGGGCACCAGGTAGTGGAAGCTCCCTTCCAGCGGCAGGGGGATGGCGACCTCTACGATGTGATGGGTGGATGTCTGCATGGGAGGATTTCGATTCGGGTTTCGCGCTACGCGGGAAGCGGTCGCGGCAATGGAAGGAGAAGAGGATTGCTGCTGTTTAAAAGCAATCCCCCCTTTGGAAAAAGGGGGGATCATCGATCTACTTCTTCAGGACCTCTTCGGCTATGCCGCGGCCCAGCGCCTCGCACTCTGCGAGCGACTCGGCTTTGGGGAGGAACGGGGCACGGACGAAGGGGATCGGAAGCTTGAAGCCCATCCCCTTGAGACGCTCCTCCAGCATGCGGCACGCCTCGCCGCTCCAGCCGTAGCTTCCGAAGATCCCTCCCAGGTTCCCCTTGAGGCTCACCGATGAGAGATAGGAAAGTACGTCCCACATCGGCTTGGGAATGTCGCGGTTGATGGTGGGACAGCCGAAGATCAGGGCGTCGCACTCTTCCATCAGGTCGCGGACGTCGGCGAACGAGGCATGGTTGATGTGGCATAGCGTCACGTGCACCCCGGCAGTGCCGGCACCCTTTGCCACAGCCTCGGCCATCTGCTCGGTATTGCCGTGGGGCGAGAGATAGAAGATGGCGATCCGCTTCCCCCCCGCTTTGGGCTGGGACCACTTGCGGTAGAGATCGACCGGCTGGCGCGCCTCGCTGCGGTAGATCGGGCCGTGGCTCGGGCAGACCATGTTCAACTCGACATCGTCGAGCTTCGCCACGGCGGCCAGGACCCGCTCCTTGAAGGGGCGCATCAGGCAGTCGTAATAGAAGCGGGTCTCTCCGGAGAAGTCGGCCATCTCGTCGGCAAAAAGCCCGTCTCCGGCATAGTGGGCGCCGAAGGCGTCGCAGGGGAAGAGGACGCCGTCCTCCGCGAGGAGCGTGAACATGGTGTCGGGCCAGTGCAGAAAGGGGGCGGAGATGAATTTCAGGGTGCGGCCGCCCAGGTCGAGCAGTTCGCCGTCCTTGACGATGCGGGATTTAAAGGGGGTGTGGATCTGGTTCCCCAGAAAGGTATGCGCGGCCTGGCTGGAGATGACCACCGCCTTCGGGCAGTGCTTGAGCAGAAAGGAGAGGGAGCCGGAGTGGTCCGGTTCCGAATGGTTCACGACGATGTAGTCCACCTCGGCCGGATCCTGGACGGAGCGGAGCTTGTCGAGGAACTCCTCGCAGCGCTTCGCCTTGACCGTGTCCACGATGGCGGTGTGGGTGGCGCCCTGCACCAGATAGGAGTTGTAGGTGGTGCCGTGCTCGGTGGGAAAGAGGTCGTCGAACACGGTGAGGCTCGGGTCCTTCACCCCGATCCAGTACAGCCCCTTCCCTAATTCTACAGCTCCAGACATGCTACACCCCCTATGGGAATCTTTTTTGCTGCCGCAGATATTCCGGCGGCGGATCTTGCTTGAGAAGCGGCCCCCGCAGTGTGATCCGCGGGGGCCATTGATTAGTGCAAGACGATACCAAAAAGGCCAGGTGAAAGCAACACCGTAAACGGGCTACTTCGCAGCGCCGCCCCTGCCGCGCCGGTACTCGACTACGACCTGCTGATCGCGACGGCCGGAGGCGCTGGGTGCACCGGGACGACCCTTGGCTGCCCCGAAGGTCTTCTTGCGCGGATCGGAGGAGGAGGGGCGCCCCTTCCTGGCGCCGGGCGCACCGCCGCCGGCCCTTCTCAGGGGACGGGTCGGCTCGAACCCTTCGATGACGTGCTGCGGCAAGGTCTTGCCGGTAAAGCGCTCGATACGGTCCAGGTAGGCGACCTCGTTGCCGGAGCAAAAGGAGATGGCGATGCCTGAGGCACCGGCGCGCCCGGTCCTGCCGATCCTGTGTACGTAGTCCTCGGCGAATTTGGGGAGGTCGAAGTTGATCACGTGGCTGATCCCGTTCACGTCCAGGCCGCGGGCGGCGACGTCGGTCGCCACCAGGAGCCGGACCTTGCCGCGGCGCATATTGACGATGGTCTTGTTGCGCGCCCCCTGGGACATGTCGCCGTGCAGGGCCGCAGCCGCGTGTCCCTGTGCGTAGAGTTCGGCGGCGAGCATGTCGGCGTCGCGCTTGGTGGCGGAGAAGATGATCGCCTTGGTGACGCTGGCGTCGGCGATCAGGTGCTGCAGCAGGCGGTTCTTGTGGCGCATGTCGTCGGTGACGTGCAGGCGCTGCTCGATCTGGAGTTCCTGGACCTTGGTCGCCTCGACGGCGATGCGGATCGGGTCGGTCAGCAGGCGCTTGGCGAGCTTCGCCATGGCGTCGTCCATGGTGGCGGTGAAGAGGAGCGTCTGGCGCTCGTCCGGTGCTGCGGCGGCGATGCGGTCCACGTCCTCGGAGAAGCCCATGTCCAGCATGCGGTCCGCCTCGTCCAGGACCAGAAGCTCCAGGCGCGACAGGTTGATGCTTCTGCGGTCCAGGTGGTCGATCAGCCGTCCCGGGGTAGCCACGATGATGTCGACCGGCTGGGACAAGAGGGCCATCTGCTCGCGGTAGGGCATGCCGCCCAGGATGGCGCCGCATCTAACGCGCATGAACTTGCCGTAGGTCCTGACCGCGTCGGTCACCTGGTTGGCGAGTTCGCGGGTCGGGGTAAGCACCAGGATGCGCGGTCCCTTCCCTTTCAAGGTGGACGGGGTGAGCAGGCGCTCCAGGGCGGGGAGCACGAACGAAGCCGTCTTGCCGGTACCGGTCTGGGCGCTGCCGATCAGGTCCTTGCCGGCGATGGCGAGCGGTATCGACTGCGCCTGGATCGGGGTCGGTTCGGTGTAGCCGCAGGCGGCGATAGCTTTGAGGATCGGTTCGGAGAGCGCGAGTGTTTCAAAAGACATGGTGATTCCTTTCTTCCCTTCGGGTAAAAAACCGCAGCGCGGCGCAAAGGACCGAGGAATCCCCGACGGTCGGCGTGCGAGCAGTTTTTGAAAAGGGGGTGCAGAGAGTGTGGGCGTGAAAGACCGCTGCGGCAACATTTGCCACATGCATTAATTCGGGAACAGCAACACGCCTAATGACCGGCAAACCATACATCGTCGCCAACCAATAGCCTGCTGCCGCATTTCTTGTGGGGATTAGCCTGAATGCGAGGGGTTGGATCGATGGGAAGGGAAACCTTCTCCCAGATGGAACTGATGTCAGTCAGACGAACATATCTACTACAGCCGGTACGGGAAAGCAAGCTTTTCTTTTGGGGGGCGGGTCGTGGGCCAGCTCGTCAGCCCGTCGCCAAGTCCATTCCGTCCACCAAGTCCACCCCGTCCATTAAGTCCACCAGAATGTCGGCGCAGCACCGGCACCCTGCCCGCACAAAAAAACCCCGCGTCGTTGCGGGGTTTTTTTCGTCAGCTCGGTGCAGCGGTCGTGGAGGGGCACGCCGAGCCCCGAGGCCTGGATTATTTCTTCTTGCTGGCTATGGCGTCTTTGAGGGCCTTGCCGGGACGGAACTTGGGCACCTTGGCTTCGGCGATGTTGATCTCCTTGCCGGTCTGCGGGTTTCTGCCGGTGCGCGCCTGACGCTGCGCCACTTCGAAGCTGCCGAAACCGACCAGAGTGACCCTGTCTCCCTGCTTCAGCGCGCCGCTCACGGTGGAAATGAAGGCACCGACGGCCTTCTCGGCGGCAGCCTTAGGAATATTAGCGGACTTTGCCACTGCTTCGACGAGTTCTGCTTTAGTCATGTCAAACCCTCCTTGGATGTATTAAATTAGTGTCACTATAATCATAAATTTGCAATTGGCAAGGGTTTTCTTGGCGGCCGCAGCATTTTCTCCAGGACAGGAGCGGTTCTAGCTCAGGCATGCCTCGTCAGGCCGCGCCAGTCAAGGCTTTACCGAGCCGGCCGCCGGCCCGGCCCGCAGCGCGCCGCCAGCCGCTTATTCGCGCAAAAACAGCAGGTTAGGGGAGTGCGGCCGGAACGACCTGTTCCGCCGGCGGCTCCGGATCGTAGCTGGTCGGCTCACTCCCGCTAATGAAGCATTCCTGGACCGCCCCCGGGGTCCCCTCCCGGGCCAGCCTCCCGCTGTGCGGGTCGATCAGCGCGAAGGTGACGTTGGACGGCGCGCCGAACTGCTTTACCGGGACACCGGCCAGGGCGCGCTGCATGAACTCGGTCCAGATCGGGGCGGCCGCCTGGCCGCCGGAGCCGCTGTACCCCAGGCTGCGCTCCTGATCGTAGCCGACCCAGACCCCTGCCACAAGCTGCGGCACGTACCCCACGAACCAGGCGTCCTTCATGTCGTTGGTGGTGCCGGTCTTTCCCGCCACCGGCCGCCCCAGGGCACGGGCACGCCCGCCGGTGCCGCTGGTGACCACGCTCTGCATCAGGTTGGTCATGATGAAGGCGGTCTCGGGCGAGATCACCGGAATGGCGTTCATGACCTGCACGCCGACCGGCGCGGCAGGCTGCGGCACAGGCTGCGGCACGCTCCCGGCGGGAGCTCCCCCCTCGCCCTCGCCTTCCTCCTCCCCCTCGGCCGAAGCGCTGGAGAGCGCGGTGAAAACGGGGAGCTTAGGTTCCGCCACCTCCTCCAGCACGTTTCCTTCCCGGTCCAGCACCTTGGTGATGAAATAGGGGGTGGTCCGGTAGCCGCCGGAGGCGAACACGGCATAGGCGTTGGTGAGCTCCAGAGGCGTCAGGCTGGAAGAGCCCAGCGCCAGGGTGAGGTTGTTCGCCATGGCGGAGTTGATGCCGAGCTTCTTGGCGTACTCGATGGCGGCGTAGACCCCGATCTTCTCCAGGATCTTCACGCTGACCACGTTGATCGAATCGGTGAGCGCCTCGCGCATGGTGACCGGGCCGCGGTAGACGTTGTCGTAGTTCTTGGGCTTCCAGGCCTTCTCCTTGCCGCTTTCATACTCCACCTGGGAGTCGTCGATGATGCTCGCCGTGGTCATCCCCTGGTCCAGGGCGGCGGCGTAGATCACCGGCTTGAAGGCGGAGCCGGGATTCCTCCTGGCCTGCATGGCCCGGTTGAACTGGCTCTTCTTGAAGTCGTACCC
>DNRQ01000141.1 GCA_003499925.1 Geobacter sp. | reverse complement strand
TTCTTACCGTGCTGCACGCCGGCGGCAAGTTCGACAACCCCTCCTACAAGGTCTCCGGCGGCCTGCACGGCGTCGGCAGTTCCGTGGTGAACGCCCTCTCCAGCAGACTAGACCTGGAAATTCGCAGAAACGGCAAGATCTACACCCAGAGCTACGAAAAAGGGGTCCCTCTGGCCCCGCTGGCGATAACCGGCGAGACCAAGAAGCGCGGCACTAAGATCACCTTCTTCCCTGACGGGGAGATTTTCGAGACCACCGAGTTCTCCTTCGACATCCTCTCCAAGAGGCTTCGCGAGCTCGCCTTCCTGAACGCCGGAGTGAGGATAAAGATCCACGACGAGCGCAGCGAAAAGGACCATGACTTCTTCTACGAAGGGGGCATCAAGAGTTTCGTCGAGTACCTGAACAAGAACAAGAACACGGTGAACCCGGACCCCATCTACGTACACGGCGAGAGGAGCGGCGTCGATATCGAGGTCGCCATGCAGTACAACGACTCCTACGACGAGAAGGTGTTCTCCTTCGCCAACAACATAAACACCCACGAGGGCGGAACCCACCTGATAGGGTTCAAGGCCGCGCTCACCCGGACCATGAACACCTACGCCAACGCCAACAACCTCCTGAAAAACGTGAAGGTTGCCATCTCCGGCGAGGACCTGCGCGAGGGGCTCACCGCGGTGATATCGGTGAAAATTTCGCAGCCGCAGTTCGAGGGGCAGACCAAGACCAAGCTGGGGAACTCGGAAGTGAAGGGGTACGTGGAAACCCTGATGAACGAGAAGCTGGCGGTCTATCTGGAAGAGAACCCCCAGATGGCCAAGAAGATCCTGGAAAAATCGATCGACGCCGCCAGGGCCAGGGAGGCTGCCAGAAAGGCCAGGGAGCTGACCCGCCGCAAAGGGGCGCTGGAGATCGGCACCCTTCCCGGCAAGCTCGCCGACTGCCAGGAGAAGGATCCGGCGCTTTGCGAACTGTTCCTGGTCGAGGGCGACTCCGCAGGGGGCTCGGCAAAGCAGGGGCGCGACCGCAAGTACCAGGCGATCCTCCCCCTGAAGGGAAAGATCCTCAACGTGGAGAAGGCGCGCTTCGACAAGATGCTCGCCTCGCAGGAGATCAGGACCCTGATCTCGGCACTCGGCACCAGCATCGGCAAGGAAGATTTCGACATGGCGAAGCTGCGCTACCACCGCATCATCATCATGACCGATGCGGACGTCGACGGCTCGCACATCCTCACGCTGCTCCTTACCTTCTTCTTCCGGCAGATGCTGGAGCTCATCGAGCGCGGCTACCTGTACATCGCCCAGCCGCCGCTTTACAAGATCAAGCGCGGCAGGAAGGAGCAGTACCTGAAAAACGAGGCGGCGCTGCAGAACTACCTGCTCGAGGAGGGGACCGAGGACATGACGCTGCGCCTGGGCGCCGACCAGAGGATGTACCGCGGCAAGCAGATCATCCCGATCCTGTCCCAGCTGATCGACTACAACTCCCTGTTCGACAAGGTCGTCAAGAAGGGGATCAACGAGATACTGCTGCGCATGTTCCTCAAGTGCGGCATAAAGAACGGCTTCGAGGAGATAGCGGACCTGGTGCCCCAACTCCCCAGACTCAAGGAGGCTTTCCCGGACATCGACTACCACGTGCAGCCCGACGGCAGCAGCGTCCTCTTCAGCTTCGGCAACATCCGGGTCAGGGCGGACCAGCAGGTGATAGGGATCATCAATTCCTACGAGTACGGCATGCTGGTCGACCACCACAAGAGGGTGGTCTCCGTGATCGGCTCCGGCCCCGCAGCGGTCCTGGCCGAGGAAAAGGTGCTCCTGGAGACGGAAAGGCAGGAAGAACTGCTCTCCTTCTTCCTGGAGACCGCCAAGAAGGGTCTCTACATCCAGCGCTACAAAGGGTTGGGCGAGATGAACCCGGAACAGCTCTGGGAGACCACCATGCACCAGGAAAACCGGGTGCTGCTGCAGGTCAAGATCGAGGACGCGGTGGCCGCCGAGGAGATCTTCACCGTGCTGATGGGTGACCAGGTCGAGCCGAGGCGCGATTTCATCGAGCAGAACGCGCTGAACGTTTCCAATCTGGACATCTAGTATCGCCCGCTTTAGAAGTACTCCCCCCTTTGAAAAAGGGGGGTTGGGGGGGATTTGCCTTTAGGAGCTACTTATTTGCAGCCTGCAACCGACTGCAAATCCCCCTGAGTCCCCCTTTTTCAAAGGGGGACTTGTCTGAGCGGATGCATCGTATATTTACTGCAATTTTTATGTGGCGTTGCAGAGGGATCCGACCGGCCAAGGCTGAGGAGTTCTTCCTTAACCTTGAGCCGGCCCAGCTTTTTACCCAGTCTTTCCCGCCCTTTGCCAAGAAGAGGTTTTATAAATGCTTGAACAACTGAACAAGGTATCGGTAAACATCGAAGATGAGATGAAGCGCTCCTACATGGACTACGCCATGTCGGTCATCGTCGGCCGCGCGCTCCCGGACGTGCGCGACGGGCTGAAGCCGGTGCACCGGCGCTGCCTGTTCGCCATGTACGACATGAGCAACGACTGGAACAAGCCGTACAAGAAATCGGCCCGCGTGGTCGGCGACGTCATCGGCAAGTACCACCCGCACGGCGACACCGCGGTCTACGACACGCTGGTCAGGATGGCCCAGGACTTCTCCCTGCGCTACCCGCTGGTGGACGGCCAGGGGAACTTCGGCTCCATCGACGGCGACCGCCCGGCCGCCATGCGTTACACCGAGATCAGGATGGAGCAGCTGGCCCACGAGCTGCTGGCGGATCTGGAAAAGGAGACCGTCGAGTACGGCCCCAACTACGACGACTCGCTGAAGGAGCCGCTGGTGCTCCCCTCCAAGNNCGGCATGGCGACCAACATACCGCCGCACAACCTCTCCGAGGTGATCGACGGCATCGTCGCGGTGATCGGCAACCCGCAGCTAAGCTTCGAGGAGCTGGTGGAGCACATCCCGGGCCCCGACTTCCCGACCGCCGGCTTCATCTACGGCCGCGAAGGGATCATGTCCGCCTACCGGACCGGTCGAGGCATCATCCAGATGCGGGCGCGGGTGGTGATCGAGACCCAGAAGAAGACCGAGCGCCAGTCGATCGTGGTGGTGGAAATTCCCTACCAGGTGAACAAGGCGAGGCTGGTCGAGAAGATCGCGGAGCTGGTCAAGGAGAAGAAGCTCGAGGGAATCTCGGACCTGAGGGACGAGAGCGACCGCGAAGGGATGCGCGTGGTCATCGAGCTCAAGAAGGACGAGAACCCGACCATCATCCTGAACCACCTCTACAAGCAGACCCAGATGCAGTCCTCCTTCGGCATCATCATGCTCGCCATCGTGAACAGCCGGCCGCGCATCCTGAGCCTCAGGGAGACCATCGACTTCTTCATCGAGCACCGAAAGGAGATCGTCACCCGGCGCACCATCTTCGATCTGAAAAAGGCCGAGGCGCGCGCCCATATCCTGGAAGGTCTGAAGATCGCACTGGACAACCTGGACGAGGTGATCGCCCTCATCAAGGCGAGCGCATCGCCTGCCGAGGCGAAGACCGGGCTCATGGAGCGCTTCGCGCTTTCCGACCTGCAGGCGCAGGCCATCCTGGACATGAGGCTGCACCGCCTGACCGGCCTGGAGCGCGACAAGATCATCGACGAGCTGAACGAGATCCGCAAGTACATCGCCCGCCTCAAGGAGATCCTGGCCTCGGAGTCGGAAATCCTGAAGATCATCGTGGGGGAGCTGATCGAGCTCAAGGACAAGTTCGGCGACAGGAGAAGAAGCGAAATCGTGCTGCAGACCTCCGACATATCGCTTGAGGACACCATCGTCGAGGAAGACATGGTGGTCACCATCTCGCACACCGGCTACATCAAGCGCAACGCCGTCACCCTGTACCGCTCGCAGCGCCGCGGCGGCAAGGGAAAGACCGGCATGAAGACCAAGGAAGAGGATTTCGTGGAGCAGCTTTTCATCGCCTCCTCCAAGGACTACCTGATGTTCTTCACCGACGCCGGCAAGGTCTACTGGCTCAAGGTGTACGAGATTCCGGAGGCGGGGCGCGCCACGCGCGGCAAGGCGATCGTGAACCTCTTGAACCTGGCCGCCAACGAGAAGATCACCACGATCATGCCGGTCAAGGAGTTCGTGGATGACAAGTTCATCATGATGGCGACCCGCAACGGCGTGGTCAAGAAGACGAACCTCATGGAGTACTCGCACCCGAGGGTGGGGGGGATCATCGCCGTCAACCTGGACGAGGGGGACAAGCTGATCACGGTGGCGCTCACCGACGGCCGCCAGGACGTGCTGCTCGCCTCCAAGAACGGCAAATGCATCCGCTTCAAGGAAGAGGATGTCCGCACCGTGGGGCGCGTTTCGCGCGGGGTGCGCGGCATGACCCTCGAGGACGACGACGTGGTGATAGGGATGGCGATCCTGAACGAGCACTTCACCGACTCCACCCTGTTCACCGTGACCGAGAACGGCTACGGCAAGCGGACCGAGATCAGCGAGTACCGCTGCCAGTCGCGCGGCGGCAAAGGTGTCATCACCATCAAGACCACCGAGCGCAACGGCTGCGTGGTCGACATCAAGCAGGTCTCCGACGAGAACGACCTGATGCTGATCACCGACCAGGGGAAGATCCTGCGCGTGCCGGTCGCCGGCTTCTCCATCATCGGGCGCAACACCCAGGGGGTGCGGCTCATGGTGAAGGAGGAGAACGAGAGGGTCGTCGCCGTGGCGCGCCTTGCCGAGAANNGGGGAGGGACCTGAACAGCGGAAGCTCAGCGCCAATCAGGTAACTTAACGGCAGGCGAAAGACAGGATGAACAACACCTGGTAATACCGATGCGTCGGGAAAAAGGGCGGCAATGCGGCACGTTACCAACATAGATAACTCCCTCCTGGAGCGCCGCGGCATCCTGGATCTCATCGCCAGACTCAGGTGCGACGGGATCTCGCTGTCCGAGATGGAGCAGATCGGAGCCAAGTTCCGGCAGGCGGGGAGGCGCGCGCTGCATCCGCTGCTGCGGAAGCTCCGGCACGAGAGCTCGGGGGAGCTGATCACCAGGTATGCCTATCTGCTCGATTTCTTCGATACCGAATGCTGGCTGGAGGAGCTGATCCAGATAGCGCTCAAGCGCCGCGACCTGGGCGATGATGCCAAGGCGGCGCTTCTGGTCGCCCTGGAAGGTTACGGCGTGGACGTGCATGCCGCGCCGTTCCAAGGCGAATTCGACGGGGTGGGCAACAAGCTCTGTCACGCGGTGCAAAGCGGCATACGCCTCGAAGAGGAGGGGACCGTCAGCTTCCTGGACGAATTTCTCTCCTATCCCTGCGAAGTGCAGCATGTGGTTATTCGCGAGCTTCCCAAGTCGGGGGAGATCCAGGCGGCCCGGATGCTGGAGGCGATGCTGTGGCATGAGGACCAGGGGATCGTGCAGGCGGCCCTGGCAGCGCTTGGAACCATCAGGCATCCCATGGCGGCAGGCATTCTGGCGCGCTTTGTCAAGGACGGCGCTGCAGAGCTCTCCATCCAGGCGGAAAAGAGCCTGCGGCGCCTCTCATTTGTCGGGATCGAGGCGCCGGCCTGCGGCCAGAGCCTTCCCTTCCACGCGGCCTACGCCACC
>DNRQ01000102.1:19594-19744 GCA_003499925.1 Geobacter sp. | reverse complement strand
CAGCACCATCTCGCCCAGCTCGAAAATGAGGCCCGAGCTCTCGGCAATGGGGATGAACTCGTCTGGCCCCACGCAGCCGAACTCCGCGCTCTGCCATCTCAAAAGCGCCTCCACTCCGGTCAGCCGTGCCGTCTTCAGATCCCATTGCGG
>DNRQ01000102.1:0-19549 GCA_003499925.1 Geobacter sp. | reverse complement strand
GATGCTCGTGCTGCTGTAGAACTCTTCACCGTCTATCAGGAAGGGATCGGCGAAAAGCGCCTGTACCCGCCTGGCGGTCGTTGCCGCTGCCTCCTCCTCGTCGCTCACCGAGGTGAGCACGATGAGGAACTCGTCGCCGCCGATCCTGGCCAGGGTGTTGGATTCGCCCACGCAGCTTTTCAGACGTCTTGCCACCTCCCTGAGGAATTTGTCGCCCCGGTCGTGCCCCTTGGTNNCATGAGCAGCGCCCGGTTGGGAAGTCCGGTGACCGTGTCGTAGTAGGCGAGGTGCTCGATCCTTTTCTCCGAATCCTTGCGCCCCGTTATGTCTTCACACGCCGTGACGACACCGATGCATCTCCCCTGGGCGTCCCGCATCGGCACCGAGGTGAGCNNGCAGCGGGGAGCCAGGATGCGCGCGTCCTGGCCGATCAGCTCGCCGGGCCCATAGCCGTGCATTTCGGCCTCGACGGCGTTTGCGTAGACGATCTTCCCCTGTACGTCGCTGATGGTTATTCCGGTTCCGATCGGCAGGGAGTCGATGGTCTCCTTGAGCATCTCGAAGCGGTCATCGTCCTGCAGCCGGGTCAGATTCTGCAGGGTACCGCTCACCAGCTTGAGCGCTCTGTTATCCGCAGTTGCCGTGTCATGCATGAAGGGAAACCTCCTGCCCGAGCGCTGAGAAGCTCAAGCATCGAATCGGCATTGAATTACATAGAATTGACGGCAAAAACTGCTCTCATTCCTGCAAATCTGGGGATCATCCTGCAACGACGAGTTTCCAAGTTTAGTGGAACGAGAATATTTACTATTTCAACTTTTCAAAAAAAAGCATCATCAGAAGTCGGCAAAAAAAACGGGTCACCGGATACCTTGATTTCGAGATATTTCGGCAACCCGGCTGTNNATGGTTTAGTATTATCGTTTATCGGTATGTTCGGTCGCGTGGGTTCAACACGCTTCATCGCTATTGCATAGAGGGAACTCTTTTATTGAGTGTAAAGAGGCAAAAGTATGGCTTGCTGTCGATTAGACGTTTAACCAGAATGAGAAGCAAAAGTCAAATTAATTGAATTTAACACGCCAGTACAATCTTTTTCCTGACTAACGATGATCTTCCGCTGTTCAGGTTCCTCCCCCTTCATCCTTCGCCAAGGCTACGGCTGACAAGTCAAGGGGGAGGTCAGGAGGGGTATGGGGGTGTTTTGTGCGCCGGTACTGCCCCACCCCCACCCTCCCCTTGAAGGGGAGGGGTTTTCCCAGCGGAAGATTCCCGCTAAACAGGATCTTTTTTGCTTATCCCTCCGAGTCGAGGGGTGGTTCAGGGTTTTACTCGCAAAAGGGCAATTCGCCGTGAAAAAAGGCGCATAAAAATGAATTCACTTTGTAAACAACCATTAGCATGGTATAACAAAATTGTCTTTAGTACGGAGCTTATCCCTTTGCTGTCCCGGAATATCGCGCTCCACTGTCAACAAACATTCCAATGACAGCAAGTTCTCCCCTTGACACTCTGCAGCAGCCCCTGAGGCTTGCTGCTTTCGCAACTGCCATCCGGTGGCCTAGTCTTTCACCCGCAGACTATGCTGCTAACAGTGTGGGCTTAAGTTTTCGTTTTAACCCTGTTATATTACCAGCGAGGCGAATGTGCAAAAAGGGTCGCTGTCGATATTGATTGTCGAGGATGACGATGCTGCCCGTGGCAGTCTTTGCAACCTGACAGCCATGAATTATCCCGGTGTTGTCATCCGTAGTGCCGATAACGGCAAATCCGGCTTGGAGTGCTTTGCAAAATATCGTCCCGGAATCGTCCTTACCGACATCAGCATGCCGGTCATGGACGGCATCAGCATGGCAGCAGAGATGAAGTCGTTGAATCCCGAGGCGGTCATCATCGCCTTGACCTCCTATTCCGATACCAGGTTCCTGCTCAAGTCGATCGAGATCGGCATCGATCACTACCTGCTGAAGCCGCTGGTTTGCGAAAAACTCTACGCCGTCATCGACAAAAACATCAACGGGATAACGCAGAACTCCCGTCGCAAGCAGATGGAGATCGCCCTGCTGAAGTCTCAAAACGACCTGAAGATGGCCAATGAACTGCTGGAGCAGCGCGTCAGCGAACGGACGGCGGACCTTCAGGCCTCGATCCGGGAGCAGGAATCGTTCAGCTACTCGGTCTCCCACGACCTGCGCGCTCCCTTGCGGCACATCAACAGCTTCAGCGCAATCCTGGTCGAGGAATACGGGGTGCAAATACCGTTGGAGGCCCACGGCTATCTGGAACGGATCCGTTCCGCATCGAGCAGGATGGGGGCGCTGATCGATCACCTGCTGGAGTTGTCCCGGGTCGGCAGGGCCCAGATCAAGCTGGGTCCGGTGGACCTGAGCGAACTGGCGGGAACGATCCTCAGGATGTTGCAGGAGACTGAACCGCAGCGCTCCCTGGAATGCCGCATCGAAGAAGGGATAACCGTTTTGGGCGATCAATCCCTGCTCAGGCAACTGCTGGAGAACCTGCTCGGCAATGCCTGGAAGTATACCGCCCAGAAGCCGTGCGCCCGTATCGAATTCGGAAGGACCTTCGTTTTAAAGCAGCCGGCGCTGTTCGTAAAAGACAACGGTGCCGGATTTGACATGGAGTACAAGGAGAAGCTGTTCGGAGCCTTCCAGCGGCTGCACGGTTCCGAGTTTGCCGGCGACGGCATAGGACTCACCACGGCGCAGCGCATCATCCACCGGCATGGAGGCCACATATGGGCTGAGGGAAGGGTGGACGAGGGGGCCACCTTCTACTTCACCCTGCCGGTATATTTCTAGCAGCCATCACCACCCCTCCCCCTGCAAATAGGGGTTTTTCAGCGAAAGGCCCGCCGGGCAAAAAACAGTTGTCTCCGTGAGGGGCAACAGAAACCTGATTAGCGCTCTTAAGTAACTTGGAGCTAAACTGCTGATTTTGTGTCCAAGAGTCCCCTCCCCCGGAGGGGGAGGGTTAGGGAGGGGGAAGCCCAGCCAGTTCTTCCTGGAAGCCAGCAGTCTTCCCCCCTCCCGACCTCCCCCCTCCGGGGGGAGGAGCAAGTGGTGGACTGCTTGCGGAAGTAGTAGTTACTTTTTTATATCTTCAACCGGCGCAATTCCATGATCCGCAGGCAGGGTCGGAGGCCACATTGGCAACTTCGCAGCAAAACGACAACTCCCTGTACATAGTCGGAATCGGCGCATCGGCCGGCGGCCTGAACGCCCTGCAACAGATGTTTCAACACATGCCGGCGGACAGCGGCGTGTGCTTCGTGATCATTCAGCACCTCTCCCCCGACTTCAAGAGCCAGATGGATGAGCTTCTGGGGCATCACACCTCCATGCCGATCCGTAACGTGGCCCACAACCTGCCGCTGGAGCCGAACACCATCTACCTGAACGTCTCCATGTCCTATATGGAGATCCGCGACGGGCATCCGGCCATGACCGAGGTTCCCCGGGGTCAGCATGTGGAATTGCCGATCGATGTATTCTTCAGGTCCCTGGCCCGCGAGGTGGGAGCCCGGGCGGTTGCGGTCATCCTGTCGGGAACCGGCAAGGACGGCTCCGAGGGGATCAGGGCCGTCCATGAGGCCGGAGGGTTGGTGCTGGTGCAGACTCCCCAGTCGGCCCAGTTCGGCGCCATGCCGGAAAGCGCCGTGGAAACCGGGGTCTGCGACTTCATCGCCCCCCCGGAGGAGATCCCCGCCATCCTGACGGAGCATCTGAAAATCCCGGCGCAGCCGGGCGCCAAAGCCCGCCATGACCCGGGAGTGCCGGAAGAGGAAGCCCAGTATGCCGGGATCTACCAACTGCTGCAGCGCGAGTACAACCTGGATTTCACCAAGTACAAGACCGGGACCATCGGACGTCGCATCAAACGACGCATGGGTTACCGCCGGCTGAACCAGGTCTCCGAGTACCTGGAGATACTCTCCTCCGATGAGCAGGAGCTGGACGACCTGTACCACGACCTTTTGATCGGGGTGACCGAGTTCTTCCGCGACGACAAGGCCTTCCACTATCTCGAGGAGACCGTAATCCCCGCACTCTTCGCCGCGCTGGCACCGGGCGAGGATATGCGCGTCTGGTCGGCCGGTTGCGCCACCGGAGAGGAGGCCTACTCCCTGGCCATCCTGCTGGCGGAGAAGGCCGGCGAGCTCAATTTTGACGGCAGGATCAACATATTCGCCACCGACGTACATAAACGCTCACTCGATTCGGCGGCCCAGGGGGTGTATAGCCGCGACCTTATGGCCAAGGTCAGCCCCGAACGCCTGGAGCGCTTCTTCATCGAGGTCGACAAGAATCTCTTCAGGGTTAAAAACGAGCTGCGCAAGCTTTTGACCTTCGCCCATCACGACCTGACCCGCGACATGCCGTTTATCAAGCTCGATCTGATCTGCTGCCGAAACCTGCTGATTTACCTGCAACCCGAGGCGCAGAAAAAGGTGCTCTCCCTGTTCCATTTCGCCCTGAAGATGAACGGCATCGTGTTTCTCGGCAAAAGCGAGGGGATGGGGACGCTCTCCGGCGAATTCGAGGTGGTCTCGGCCCCGCACAAGGTGTTCCGCAAGATCCGGGATCAGAAACTGGCGCTTGATCTCGATAACAACCGCAAAGGAAACACCATGATCGTCCCGCGCGCCGGCATTCAGCCCGCACTGCAGCGACCCGTCAGCCTGGACCGGCGGATACTGAACGACTACGACACCCTGCTGGAAAAGCACCTGCCGCCGGGTGTCCTGATCGATGACAAGTTTCAAGTGCTGCACTGTTTCGGAAACGTGGCGCAATTCCTGAAAACGCTCAAGGGGCGCATCGAGAACGACATCCTCAGCATGACCGAGGGAAACCTCCACATCGCCCTGAGCACCTCCTTGCAGAAGGTGAAAAAAACCGAGCAGGGCACCATGACCCGAAACGTCCGGATCAAGAACGCGGAGGAAGAGTATCTGATCGACGTCAGCGTCGACCCGATCCCCTACGAAAGCAGCAGCGCCATGCACTATCATGTCTATTTCGCGCGGATTGAGAAGGAACCGGCTCCGGTCCAGCAATGGCACGACCAGGAGGAGCTGAACAGTTTCGAACCGAGCCTGTACTACCGCCAGCATCTGGCAGACCTGGAGCTCGAGCTGCAGAGCACCAGGGCCGACCTCCTGGGCACCCAGGAAAACCTGCAGGCGACCACCGAGGCCTTGAACGCCACCAACGAGGAACTTCAGGCGGCCAACGAGGAACTCCAATCGGCCAACGAGGAATTGAACAGCGCCAACGAGGAGCTGCACAGCACCAACGAGGAGCTCTACTCGGTCAATACCGAGTACGAGCGGAGCAACATCGAGCTGAAGGAGCTCAACGTCGACCTGGTCAACCTGCTGACCAGCATCGACAGCGGCATCATCTTCCTCGACAAGCAGATGCGCATCCGCAAGTTCAATTCGGCAAGCTCCGCCTATTTCAAACTGCTCCCCCAGGACGTGGGGCGCCCGATAGATCACATCGCCTACCAGCTTGCCGACCAGAGCGGGCTGCTGGGCGACATCCGCAGCGTGCTGGGTGACGGCGTCGTTATCGAAAAAGAAGTGGCCACCAGGGAGGGGGAGTGGCTCCTCAGCAGAATCGTCCCTTTCCGTTCCGAGGAAGGTCCCAGGGAAGGGGTGGTCGTCACCTTCACCAACATCTCAAAGGTGAAGGAGGCCGAGCAAAAGGTCACCAGACTGAACCAGGAGCTGGCCAGGCGGGTCAAGGAACTGGAACAGACCTACCGCAGGCTGGAGGAGGAAACCGGCGAACGGATCCGGACCATGGAAGAGCTCCGGCAAAAGGACCAGTTGATGATCCAGCAAAGCCGCATGGCCGCCATGGGCGAGATGCTCGGCAACATCGCGCATCAATGGCGCCAGCCCCTGAACGTCCTGGGGCTCCAGGTTCAGGAACTGCGCATGTCCCACAAGCTTGGCCAATTCAGCGAGGAGCTTCTCAACAGCAGCGTCGAGAAGGTGATGGAGGTCATCCAGCACATGTCACAGACCATCGACGATTTCCGGGATTTCCTGGTCGTCGATAAGGAGAAGAAACTGTTCCAGGTGGACGAGGTGATCAAGAAGTCGGTTTCGCTCATGGAGGCAAGCCTCAGGGAACACAGGATCAACCTGGATATCAGTTGCAGCGGCGAACCCCGGATCAACGGCCATCCCAACGAGTACGGCCAGGTGCTGATCAACATCCTGATGAACGCCAAGGATGCCTTCGGCGAACAGGATCGAAACGATGCGCGGATAACGGTGCGGGCGTGGGCCGAGGACGGCAAGGCAGTGGTGACCATCACCGACAATGCAGGCGGCATCGATGAGGCCATCATGGACAAGATATTCGACGCCTACTTCAGCACCAAGCCGGCGGGGAAAGGGACCGGTGTGGGACTGTTCATGTCCAACAGCATCGTGGAACACATGGGAGGCCGTATTCTGGTGCGCAACGTGGAGGGGGGTGCGGAGTTCAGGATCGAGGTGTAGACGATTGACGATTGACAATGCTGATTGGTGCTAATCTGCAGCTTGCATCAGTGCAGCTGGAAGTCCCCCTTTAACAAAGGGGGATCTAGGGGGATTTGCCTTAAGTCGCTCCGTCGGCACTCCGCTGCAACCTGGGCAAAATCCCCCCCGACCCCCCTTTTGCAAAGGGGGGAGGTCTTGTAGCTGCAGATTGGCATTAATCAGGTTGAGAACTGAGAATTGATGATTAACGATTGGCAAGAGAGGCCCGCCGCTAGCTGTGACGGACCTCCTTGCGTAACGGCTGCAGGGACCTGAGCCCTACCAGGATGGTGCTCAGGTTGTGAATGGTGGCGGAAAAAACGGGGGGTGCCGCGCCGGTCACGGCAAGGAGCAGCGCAGCGGAATTGACGGCGACGATGGTGCGGAAGTTGTGCTCCACGAGTTCCATCGCTTCCCGGCTGACGGCCCTGGCGGTCAGTATGTCATCCAGGGTTCCGTCCATGAGCAGGACGTCGCACGCCTCGCGGGCGATGTCGGCGCCGTGCCGCATGGAGATCCCGACGTCGGCCTGGGAGAGCGCCGGAGAGTCGTTGATCCCGTCGCCCACCATGGCCACCGTTAACCCTTCTGCCTGCAGTTGCTTCACCACCTCGACCTTCCGGTCGGGGAGGGCCTGGGCATGGTATTCCTCGATCCCGAGGCTCGCTGCGATGGTCCGGGCGGTCGCCTCGTTGTCGCCTGTGAGCATGACCACCCTCTCTATCCCGCTCGCCTTCAGGGCCGCTACGAAATGCCTGGCATCCTCGCGCAGCGGGTCGTGAATGGCGATCAACCCTGCCAACTCCCCACCCACCGCGACGTAGAGCACCGAGTTTCCCCGGTCGGCAAAGGTCTGAACGTACGGGTCGCCGGCAGAGACATCGACCCCCTCGTCCTCATAAACGAAGTGGCGGCTGCCGACCACGATCCTCTTCCCCTGCAGCCAGGAGGCGATGCCGTGGGCCAGGACGTACTCCACCTCCGCGTGCTCCTCGGCGTGGGAGAGTCCCTCCCGTTCCGCCTGGCGCACCACGGCGGTTGCCACCGGATGGGGGAAATGTTCCTCCACGCAGGCCGCCTGCCTGAGAACGAACTCCCTGGAGAAGTCGCCGAACTGGACCACCTCGGCCACCTCCGGGGTGGCCTCGGTCAGGGTCCCCGTCTTGTCGAGCACGAAGGCGTCGGCGCGGGCCAGCTTCTCCAGGTACTTCCCCCCCTTGA
This sequence comes from Geobacter sp., assembly GCA_003499925.1. Taxonomy (GTDB): domain Bacteria; phylum Desulfobacterota; class Desulfuromonadia; order Geobacterales; family Geobacteraceae; genus Geomonas. Next base: position 11,769 of record DNRQ01000102.1, on the reverse strand, counting down.
TCAGCACCCGGTGCCGGGCCGAGCGGGCCAGCGAGGTGAGGATGGCAAGCGGGGTGGAAAGCTTGATGGCGCAGGAGTAATCGACCAGCAAAACCGCGGCGGAACGGGAAACACTGCCGGTAACCAGGAAGGTGAGCCCGCTCAGCAAAAAGGAATAGGGGACGATCCGCTCGGCCATCTGTTCGCTCTTGCTCTGGCTCTCGGCCTTGACCACCTCCGCCGCCTCGATGGTCTTCACCACACGGGCGGCGCGGGTCTGGTCCCCCACCTGCACGGCCCGTATCCTGAGGCTCCCCTCCTCGATCGCTGTGCCGGCGTAGACGGAAAGACCGAGCCTCTTGGCGACCGGCAGCCCCTCTCCGGTCAGGCTGGACTGGTTCACCAGCGCCTCCCCCTCCAGCACCAGCCCGTCCACCGGGATCAGCCCCCCCATCCGGACGATCACCGTATCCCCCTCGACGACCTCCTCCAGGGGGAGCCGGATTTCCTCATCCTCCCGGACCACCCAGGCCCACTCGTCTCCGGTATGGAACATGTCGGAGAGAAGCCGCCTCGATTCCCCCCTGGTCCACTCCTCAAGGTATTCCCCGAGCTTCAGGAGCGAGACGATCACCGAGGCGGTGAGGAATTCCCGGGTCGCCAGGGCTGCGCCGACCGCGGACGCGTCCAGGAGGTCGACGTTCATCTTCCTCTGCCGCAGCGCTGTGAGACCTCTTCTGATGACGGGAAGCGCGCCGTAGACGGCGATAATCGGCCGAATCGGCGGAGGAATCAGGGGGCGGGCCAAAAGTAGCAGCCCGGCACGCACCACGGTCTTTTTCTTGCGCTCCAGCTCGCTTTCGGGGCGGGGCCTGCGGCTTTTGGGGATCGGCGCCGCCGCAACCGTTTCCAGTATGGCGTCACGGGTCGCCTGCTTCCGGTCGTGGCGCAGCAGAAGAGTGGCTGTCCTGGGGGAAAAGGAAACCTGCTCCACCCCCGCCAGGTCCTTGAACTGCGCCTCCACGGCGCAACGCTCCACGGCCGGAAAACGGGGCAGGGTGAGGGCGATCCTCAGCCTGCCGGGAATATCTTGAATTATGCTGTAAATCACCCTGCCCCCTTCTCCGCCCCACTGCTGTTACGCGAACATCCTTGTTACGCGAACATCTGTGCCCTTCTTTCGTAGAAATGTTTTCCGAACAGGGCGACGAAAACGATCCCGGTCAGGATGTGGAGCTTCTTCAGGCCGAAAATCCCCAGGCCGATGCTGAGCACCAGAGAGGCGAGCATCCCGATGTTGTTCAGGACCCTTGCCTTCAGTACCGATGGCACCGCGAACGACTCCCTTCTTATGAACGGCATCTTCACGAAGCTCCGCGCCGGCTCCGCGCTACCGCTCACCTCCACGCCGGAACCGAGCAGCTCCGATACCGTCTTCAGAATCTTCTCCACCGCCGTCAAGGCCGCGCTGTAGATGACCAGAAGGCTGCCGACCCGCGGGTTCGCCTCCACTCCGGTGACCCCCGGAGCGGCCATGAGCTCCTCCTTGATCCGGGCAAGGACCGGCTCCCGCTTCAGCTTTTCGTCCCTGATCCGCACCCTTCCATCTACCAGGCTTGCGACTACCATGGCTACCTCCAGCAGCTCGGTTTATTTTTTCCTTTTACCAACGACTTTTTCTGGTTCTTCGGTCGCGGCCAGTTCCGATAGCATCTGCTCCAAACGGGAGAGGCTCGACTCGGTCTCCTGCTTCTCGCCGACCCTGGAGAGGAGATAGGCACCGCCCAGGGCAACTCCGGCACCGAGGGTTACTTTCAGGGCGCTGCCGAAGTAGTTCATCCCTTTGCGCATGCCATTGCTCATTTTATTGTTTTCCATGACTACCCCTCCCCCTGCTCAGGCTTCATCTTGGCCAGTTTCTCCTCGACGACCTTCTCGATTTTTTCCAGGATGCTCTTCTCGCGCTTCACCGAGTCGGCCGTGGCGGAGAGATCGCTCTGGTACTGATGCACCCCCTCGGCGACGATATCCTCCACGTCCTCCTTGACCTTCTCCGCCTTGCCGGCCAGCCACTCCTTGAAGGCGTATCCTTCGCGGACCGCGCCGACCGCAGCCGGGCGCACCTTTGAGGACATCCTTCCCAGCCCGAGCGCCGCAAGTGCGCCGAGCGCCCCCCCGGCCACCAGCCAGAGGTCTCTCTTCTTCAAATGGATACCTTCCATCTTCACACCCTCCCCTTTAACTTCAATGGATTCCATTTCCTTTCCCCCTATTTCCTTTTTCCCGGCTGGCTCGTCGGGCTCCTTGTGCTCCTTGTGCTCCTTGTGCTCCTTGTGCTCCTTGTGCTCCTTGTGCTCCTTGTGCTCCTTGTGCTCGTGGCTCTCCTCGCTTTCCATTGCTACCCTCCCTAGAAAAAGTGGGGCCTTCAGCGTTTCCCGATTTTAAAATTCCCGCAATGATATCGTAACATTGGAGTCTGTCAAATGGATCCTGTCGATTAGTTTTGCTTTCAGCCAACAATGTGGCACCAGAGAAATCGCTTTTGGGTAGGGGCGATCCAGGAGGCGGTCGCAGTTACCCCCGAATAGCCGTCGCCCCCCTCTCCTTTCGATGGCAGGTGCTATAAGCCGACCTCTATAATTCTATTCTGTCACATTACGTCGTGGCGCCTCCCTCACCCCTGCCCCTCTCCCGGAGGGCGAGGGGTTCTCGGATTTCTGGGCCAGATTCAGGGCCAGATTCGAAAGTTCAATACCCCCCCTTTCTTGCATCTCGAATAAACTCTCCCTCTCCCTCAGGGAGAGGGCTGGGGTGAGGGAGGTTAAGGGGTAAATCTGACAATGTAGAAGTAAAGCCCCCCTCCCTTTATGGGAGGGGCTGGGGGAGGGTGCATTTGAAAGAGTGGCTACTGCCTGAAGTGGAAAACGAAAAACTATCTGCGAAAGACGGTTGCCGCGGTGGGGAGGAGAAGATCAAGTGGAGCGGGTAGGAACGCATGAAGGGCCATCTCCATGACGAAGTGACCGACGCCGGAGGAGGACGACCCTGCGCGGGAAGGTGCGGCGCGCCGGACCGGGGATAACTCCGGCCCCCTCTCCTTCTGCACGGCGACGGCCTGCAGCGCAGCGGCCAGATGCCCTTCGATTTCACTGCGGGATACGAGGTTCTCGTCGAATCTCACCAGAATCCTGCCGGTCCTGTGGCTGGCGGAAGCTTCGCTTACTCCCTGCACCGAAAAGAGACTCTCTTCCAGAAGGAGACATCCCTCCTTGCTTCCGATCAGGCTGTTGCTTTCGAATCTCAACCTTCCGGGCAGAACACTCAGCGGCGCCATCGACTCCCCCCTTACCCACTAAAACCCTGGATGCCTCCCTTAAAAGAGGCATCTTTTAAAGAGGACTTGATTTAATACAAGGGCGGGGAAGCGAGTCCCGGCCCCAGATGAAAGTGATTATTACTATCCAGCGCCCTCTGTGTCAATAAAAAAATGATATTCGTTTTCATAAAAATGTTACAGCATCATCTTTATATCGCCCGCGCAACAGTTTATGACAGAGGCGGCTTTACTGAACCTGATTGGCGTCAATCTCCCGCTGTCACGTCCCTCCCCCCTCAGCCTTTTAAGACCCTTCTGCAACGTCCTTCATAGCATTTGCGCCGACATGGCAGCCGAGGCACGCGGCATCGTTAGGCTGGCCCCCTTGCCGTCTGTTCCAGCGAGGATCGCGCCGGTTGCAGGTGTGAAGTCATAGACGATTGCGGCTCTCTTGGTGGCCTGGAAGGTCGCACTGACCGCGCCGGTAGCCGGGTTGATCGGGCCGGTGGCGGTAACGCCCGGTACTGCGACAGTGTCGTCGCGTTTGACGCTGCCGGGAATAGCGCCGAACTGCAGACCGCCGTCGCTGTATCCGTCCCGCGGCGATGAGCGGTGTGGTCGGCATAAGTAAAGACGCCGCGAGCACCAGAGCCGTTCCCCCTGGGAGATTGCGGCTCAGGCTCCCGGGCTTTCCATTGTGATTGTTGTTAAAACGTCCCTCGCTTCCATAGATACATTAAACAAGTCATAGAGCATAAGTGCGGGGCCTCGCGGCCCCGCATTTATTCCAACTTTAGTTAATCGCCCCTGCAGTTTCGGCCAGGCGCTGCGTTACCTGCTGACCAGAGCGGGCATGTTGTTCGCCGAATGGCAGCTCTGGCAAGAGGTCACCCCGAACGACCCAGCGCCCGGGTGACGTGAGGCATCCTTGAGCACCTCCCCGGTCTTGGACCCGGGCTGGAATACACGGGTCAGGAAGGCCGGCACGGCGTTCCAGTCCGCGGCCTTCACATCGCCAACCTGTTGCGCCTTTATGTCGGCCTGGGCGGTTGTCCCGAGCTTGTAGGGGAAGGTTATGTGATGGGTTTCGCTGCCGCCGCCGACGTCATGGATGGCGAAGGCGAGTTTGTACAGCTGGCCGGTCTTCAGCGCGGCCAGATTGGTGTCCTTGTTAAGGGCCCCGGTGTCGAGCTTGCGGTACAGTGTGACCGTCCAGACCCCGCGGGCGGCGTCGAAGGAGCGTGCCGAGGTGATGTCGTGCTGGTCCGACCCGTAGATGAAGCCGACCGAGCGGGTCACCATCGCCTTCTTCCCGCTGGCCAGCCACTCCGCGTGGACGGCATCCAGCCGGTTCTTGGCCGCTGTAGCCGCGGCGGGGTTGCCCGGCTCGGCTGCTATCCCGAGATCCGCCGCCCAGAAGGCGGTCCAGGCGGCAAAGGGGGCTCCGGCAGTGTCCTGGAGATGGGCCGGCAGGTGACTCACCTGGCCGTTTTGCGCCACGTAGACGAGATAGCCGAGATCGACCGCATTGACCTTGTCCACAGTATCGAAATTGCGGTCCTGATAAACGACCAGCAGGCTGCGGTTCTTGTCGACCGCTTGCACCAGGGGCAGCTGGGTGTAGGGATTGGTGACGACGGAGCCGTCCTCCGCGGCCAGGAAATAGCTCGGGATCTGGAACCCGCCGGGCATCTGCTTCCCTTTGTTGAAGACGAAGCGCGGCAGGCGGTCGGTCAAGACGCCATGGCCGGTGAGCCCTGTACCGAAGGCCGCCTGATCTTCCCGCAGGCGGTCGCCGCCGGAGCGGAGCCATCTGGAGGGGGAAGTCCCCGCTCCATCGCGCTGGCGGGTCACCTCATCCACGGAGGCATCCTCGGCGTAACCCATGGGGCCGCTCCTTCCGCCGCGCCAATGCCAATGATCCAGGAAGCCGGCCGAACCGAGGTAATGGTCCTTGACCGGCGAGGGGAGCATATCGTTATGGCAGGCCAGGTAGCAGCCGGCCTCGCCGAAGCCGGGAACCGGTCGCGTGGGGTCTTCCAGCATGAAGCTCACCCTGTCCTCGTCCATCCTTTGCCCCGCAGCCAACTGGGCGAAGCTGGTCCCGTTATGGGCCATCATGTCGTGGAACTGCCCCGGGTAAACCTGCCCGACATTGGCGAAGCCGGCAGGCGAGGTCTTGGCGTGGCTTTTCCACATGAAACGGAAGGCGACCTGCTCCTGGTCGTACACGGTTTGAACCTGGAAGTCGCCCGGGTTCTTGGTGGCGGGCTCCGCCGCGGGCTGCCCGGCAGCGGGCTCAGTCGGCGCATCATTGCTGCCGCCGCTGCACCCCCAGAGCGCCGTCGCCAGGGTCAGGGCAAGCAGCCCGGAAACCATCAGTCTTCTCTGCATCTTTCTTCCTCCTGTTATAGGTCTGTTGCACATGCCCGGAAGACTCTTCGCCTTCGGGTGATATAGCGCTGAGGCGCCTCTTGCTCGTTTCAGAAGCTCTTCACACGCAGGACGGCAATAAGCCGTCGTCGATTTATCCGGACGGCGGCGCATATCGGCCGACGGCCACTCAAAAGCTTACCTGATTAGCAACAATCTAATCTTCCGCTACCAACAACTCTCCCTCCCCTTCAAGGGGAGGGTCGGGGTGGGGATGGGGTAGAGTCTGCGTCAGAGCACANNCCCTCCTGTCCTCCCCCTTGAAGGGGGAGGGACGTAGAGCGGAAGATCATTGCTAATCAGGAAAGCTTAATTGTCGCTTCAATTTTTTGTTTGTTGGCTGTAGACACAAACGCGCTTGTGTCAACTGAAAAGTGACAGACAGGTCAGGAACAATTTACAGCAACTCTTTAAAGCAGCTGTCACTGTCTCATCGAAAGCTTCGGCTTGACCTCACCCACAACGCATGGAATCTCTGTGGCAGTGGGGCTGGGGAGAGGGCGAAAAACGCCCACCTCACCCTCCCCCCACGCAGCATCAGCGGAAAACAGCTGACGCCCGCCTCTTTTTCCACGGCACGTACCAGAGCCAGACGCCTGAGATGGAGAAGAAGACCAGAGAGAGGGCGACCAGGTCGATCACCAGCATGAACCAGCTGCCGAAGAAGGCGCCGGTATGGAGGTCGGTGATAACCTTCTGCAACTCCACCCCGGTCGCGGCCTTTTCTCCCCCCGGCAGTTTCACCTGCTTCACCTTGCCGTCGGACAGTCGATAGAGACCTTCCTTGGCGGCAAGTAGGACCCCCTTACCATCGGGGAGCACCTCCCGGACGTCGATCCCCTTGCCAGGGAGCAAGGCCAGCAGCTCCCACTCCCCTTGCGCCGCGCTCCTTTGGTAAAGTCCCTTTGCGGTCACTGCAAGCGCTCTTCCGGGCGCAAGATGGAGCGCCTTCGCCTCCTCGCCCGGAAGCACGTTGCGCCAGCTCTCCCCGCCGTCCGCGCTTAGCTGCAGCCCTTGCGGGGTGCAGGCGTAAACGTTGGTACCCTCGACATAGAGCCTCTTCGCCGCTCCGGGGAGTGTGCGCCGCCAGCCTTCCGTGCCGCCGAGGTACACTCCGAGCTTGGTAGACAGGAGCGTCTTCCCCTCCGCCGTTGTCGCCATATGCCACGCCTCCGGCGGGATGCGCTTGGCGTAGCCGGGGAGATTTACGGTCACCTTGTTGAGACCCAGGTCCTTTTTGTGGATCAGCAGGATGCCGGTGATGCTGACCAGCAGCACCAGCACCGTCGTGGCCAGGCCGAGATATTTGTGCCATATTCTCATAAAGCCCATCACAGCTCGAACCTCAGTCCGGCGTAGAAGGTCCTTCCCGCCTCCTCGACCTCGGTCCTGGTGCCATCGGCCTTTCTTTTCTTCTCATTGAGGAAGTTCACGGCGCTGCCGTACAGGCTTACTCCTGCCACGAGCCGCTGGGTAAAGGAGAGGTCCCACTGGGTGAAGGCGTCTTCCTTCTTCGGCTTGGCGGGATCGGTTTCATCCTCCTTCTTGCCGGTGTAGTTCACCCCGAGCGATGCGGCCAATCCCAGTTTCCGGCTATCGTAGCGCAGCACCACTGTGCCCATGTTGCCCGGGATGTCCTTGAGTTTGCGCGTCACGCCGGTGTTCGGGTCCGTCACCTCGGAGGTCATGATGGTATAGGTGCCGGTCAGGCTCAGGTCGTTCAGGCCGATGAAGTCAAGACCGCTCTTCACCTCGAAATCGACCCCTTTGACGGTGGCCTCTCCCGCGTTGACCGGACGCTCGACCGGAAGCCCGCTGACCGCATCGATGCCGATCCGCTGCTTCTCGATCACGTCGTCGATATCCTTGTAGAAGCCGTTCACCGCCACGACGCCGCTCTTTCCGAGGTATTTCTCGATCCCGGCCTCGAAGTTGTAGGAGATTGCGGCATTCAGGTCCGGGTTCCCCTCCTCCACCTTGTCCTTCTTCACCGAGCGGGTCGGCACCTTGTCCTTGAAGGCGGGACGGGCGATGGTGCGGGCCAGGGAGCCGCGCAGCTGGACCCCCCAGCCGAGCTTGTAGAGCGCATGGAGAGAGGGGTTCCAGTCCGTGAAATTCCCCGATGCCGCATTCCCGCCTGAAGTGACGTATTCGCCGTCGGTCAGTTCCACCCTCAAGCCCGGGGTGAGGATGAACTTGTCGGTCAGGGCCGCTTCGTCCATCAGGTAGATGGCGCCTATGGTCTCCTTGACACGGTAGCTGTCGCTCGGGGTGGAGGTGACGGTGACGACGCCCGTGCTGCTCACCTCGCGGACCTCCCTATTCACCTCCCGCTCCTTGTCACGCAGCTTGAGTCCTGCGGAAAGAACATGCTCCGTTTCAAAGGGACCTGCCAGCGGCACCTTCAGATCGGCGGCGGCCACGACATCGGAATCTTCCTTGTCTTCGATCTCGAAGATGTTTTTGCTGAGCGTGAGCGCCGCTCCGGTGAACTGTGCGGTGCTCTTGTCCTTCTTCTCCTCGTTCTCGCTGTAAAGCCCCTGGAGTTTCAGCGACGAGCCGCCCGGGAACCTGTGTTCCCACGCCAGGGCGTAACTCTGCAGGAGCATCTCCTTCTCCTCGTTCTCCACGTTTTTGCTCTTGTTGGCACCTGTGGAGAGGACGGTGATCGGCTTCTCCTTGAACTTGGTCTCGGTCTGTTCGGTCAGGAACGGCTTGAAGATCACCCGGTCCTCCTTGCCGAGCTGCAGCGCGAGTCCCAGGTTCAGGGAGGAGGTGAGGGTCCGGGTCCGCTCGACCTCCACCTCCCGCTCGTTTTTGCCGGTGTCCTGCGCGATTTTCCCTTTTTGCCAGTACTCGTCGTTGCGGGTGCCGCCGATGGTGTAGTTGAGCGGACCGAAGGAATCGCCGTAGTTGGCCGACAGCTTGTTGCCGAACTTGCCGTTGGTCAGGTCGTTCATCGAGGTGCCGGCGAACAGGTAAAGGCTTCTCGCCTTAAGCGGTTCCTTGAGGATGATGTTGACGATGCCGGCGACGGCGTCGGAATCATAGGCGGCTGTCGGATTCTTCAACACTTCGATTCGCTCGATCTGCTCGATCGGGATCCGGTCCAGGGCGAATTCCCGCTTTTCTCCTCCCCCCGGCGGCCGGTTGCCGTCGATCAGCACGCTCTGGAATTCCTTGTCAAGCCCGGACATCCTCACATCCTTGTTTTTCGTGGGTGGGCCGGTGAAGTAGATGCGGGGCAGCCTGCGCAGCACGTCGGCGGCGGTCTGGCCACCAAGCTCCTCCATCTCCTTCCTGGTGATTACGGTCTTGGCGTAGGAACTTTCCTTCCGCTCCTGGACAGCCTTAACGTCTTCGGTCTCCTCGACCACGATCTCGGCGGTCCGGGCTACCTCCTCGGCGAAGGCCGTGCCGTACATCCCGATCAGGGCTCCTGCAACAACTGTAAGAACAACTCTCTTCACTTGATCCTCCTGGCTTTGTTGGCAAACCGGGCCCTGCGGCCCGGGCAATAAAAAACGAATGTCACTTTCAGCGACTTCCCGTAATAACGGGGGACCAGAAGACGTCCCCCTGCGGTTAAATGCATCCCTTTAAGTCAAGCGGTAGACGATAGGTATTTCCACGGTCACCTGGCCCAGGCCGAACCCGGCAGGGGCCTTGAAGGGTGCTGACCTTCTGACCGCGCTGAGGGCGGCCTTGTCCAGCGCCTTGTGCCCCGAGGAGCCCTCGACCGACAGAGCAGCGAGGCTCCCGTCGCCACGGATCGAAACGCGCACCGTCACCGTCCCCTGGAGCCCCAACTGCCGCGCCATGGCCGGATACTCCCGATTGTTCTCCACCATGCCTCGCACCACGGTCAGATAGTCGGGGAGCCGTGCGGCGGGAGTCGCTCCCCCCGCTGCGCCCTTCACGTTGTGGCTGCGACCCACCTCATCCGGCGTCGCTACCGGCTGATAAGGCTGCGGGGCAACAGGCACCTGCGCCGCACTGCGCGCAGGGGGATGGGCAGCGGCGGACGGCGCCGGAGCCGGAGCCTGACGCGCTGGCGGAGCCCGCACCAAAGGGACCTGAGGTGAGGGAACCTGCGGCGCCGGCAGCTGGGGAGATGCCGGGACCGGAGCGGGCGGCGACAGTTGCCGCGATTTCCTAACCGGAGCCGGTGGGGGCGCCGTTTTTTGCAAGGGAACGTCGTCTGCCAGAGGCTGATGCGGCTTTGGCGTTTCGGGTATCGGTTGCTCGCTGGAGGCAGGCAGCTCGATCCTCTCACTGGCCGAGGTGAACCGGATGGCGATCTGTTCCAGAGGTTCGGGCTCCATCTCCTTCATTCCGGTTGTAAAGGCAAGAAACAGCAGATGAAGAAGGATCGCCGCCCCAAAGGCAGCATGGTTGATGGATAGCCCCTTCATTTCTTCTGATCCGCCAGCACCGAGATGCTGTCCGCCCCCGCCTTCTTCGCCTGGTCCATCACCTCCACCACCCGGCCGAAGGGAACACCCCTGTCGGAAACCAGGCTGATGCCGCGCTGCTGCTTCCCCTGGTAGATGGCGTGCAGCGCCGGATACAACTCGGCCAGGGCGATCCCCCTGCCGTTCAGCGAAATGGTGCCGTCCAGCTTGACGGCAACCGAGACATCCGGCTCGCCCGCCATCTGCGCCGTCTCTGCCTCGGGAAGGTCCAGGGGGAGCGAAGGCCTGGAGAAGATGGAGGTGATCAGGAAAAAGATCAGCAGCAGGAAGACCACGTCGATCATCGGCGTCAGGTCGAGCGCCTTCTTCTCCGGGAGATGCTCGCCGAAGTCGATCATCCCCGCACCCCCAGGTGCTTGACCGCCTCGGTGCCGTAATGCTTCATCAGGTAGGCGAACTCCTTGACCCGGTCCTCGAGGAAGTGATGCAGCACCATGGCGGGAATGGCTACGAAAAGCCCGGCCACCGTCGTGATCAGCGCCTCCCAGATACCTCCAGCCAGAAGGGAAGGATCGACCGCCCCCTTAGAGGCAGCCACCTGGCGGAACGCCTCCATCATGCCGAGCACGGTGCCGAGAAGCCCCATGAGTGGCGCGAGCCGGCCGATCAGCTCCAGGACATGGAGGTTTTTGTTGAGCCGCTTCAGTTCGCGCCCCCCTGCCAGGGAGATCGCCTCCTCCATAAGTACCGTGTCGGCACCCCGGTGGCGCAGCCCCTCAGCGAGCACCGCAGCCACGGGCCCCGAGGTGGATTCCGCCATGGACTGGGCCTGCGCTCCCTCCCCCCGCTCGATCAGTGCGTGGATCCTCTCGGGTGCGTCCTTACCCCTTCCGGCCCGGGTGTAGTGGTAGACCCGCTCGATACCGTAGGCTACGGTCGCTATTGAACAGAGGAGCAGGGGGTACATCATGGGCCCCCCTTTGATGAAAAATTCGAACATTGGGCCATCTCCGTTTTACGTTATTGCGACGCTTCACACTGCAGACGCAGAGGAGCGATAAGCAGTCCGGTCCCTGATGGCGGCGCAGATCAGGCCGCCGCCATCAGGAGCTGTGTCGTCACTTCAATATTCCTGATTAGCAACCAACTCCGCCTGCGGCTGCGTTTTGTCCTGGAGTAAAATTGCCGTACTGTCCCCATCCCCACCCTGACCCTCCCCTTGACTTGTCAGCCATAGCCTTGGCGAAGGCTGAAGGGGAGGGGACGTGGAGGTTAAAGGGTGAACTTACTCAGAAGCGCCCCACGCCGCCGTGGGCGACTCTGTATCAAAAAGTAACTACTGCTTCCGCAAGCATTCCCCCTCCCGACCTCCCCCCGGAGGGGGAGGTCGGGAGGGGGGAAGACTGCTGGCTTCAAGGAAGAACTGGCCTGGGCTTCCCCCTCCCTAACCCTCCCCCTCCGGGGGAGGGGACTCTTGGATAAAAAAACAGCAGGTTAGCTCCAATTTTCTTAAGAGCGCTGATCTTCCGCTGGTTGAAACTCCCCCTCTCCCTGGATGGGAGGGGCCGGGGGAGGTTGAGGCTCACGCCAGCTTTTCACCCCCTCCCCAACCCCACTGCCATTAAG
>DNRQ01000026.1 GCA_003499925.1 Geobacter sp. | reverse complement strand
GCGCCGGAGCTACCCCATCCCCACCCCGACCCTCCCCTTGAAGGGGAGGGAGGTTTACAGCGGAAGATGAGCGCTAATCGGTAACTTAATGGCAGTGGGGTCGGGGTGGGGATGGGGTAAGCCGGGGGGGATTCTGTCATTAATACGGATCAATTCAGTTGACTTTTGCAGCCGGATTTATTACCTATCTTAAGCAGCGTAGTGACAGAGAAACGGGAGGCCAAACGGCATGCACAAGGACAAGAGGACAGGGTTCATCGGCGGCGGGAACATGGCGGAGGCCATTATCAAGGGGCTTCTGGCCGGAGGGGTGCCGGCGGCGGACCTTGCCGTATCCGAGCCGTCCGAGTCGCGCAGGAACCTCCTCTCCGAGAGGTACGGCATACAGACGATCTGCGACAACGCGGCCCTTTGCGAAATAAGCGACACCGTGATCGTCGCCGTCAAGCCGCAGATGTGCAGTCAGGCGCTAAAGGATATAGACGGAGCCGTTGACGGCAAGCTCTTCATCTCCATCATGGCCGGGGTCAAGAGCTACGCCATCGAGGGGATGCTGGGCTCCCGGGCGCGGGTTGTGAGGGTGATGCCCAATACGCCGGCGCTGGTTCTGGCAGGCGCCACCGCGATATCCCGCGGCTCCCATGCCACCGACGAGGACCTCTCCCTGACCCGCAGGATCTTCGATCTGGTCGGCACCACCTGCATGGTGGACGAGAAACTGCTGGACGCGGTGACCGGCGTTTCCGGGAGCGGCCCCGCCTACGTGCTCACCTTCATAGAGGCGCTGAGCGATGCCGGGGTAAAGCACGGCTTGAGCCGCGAGGCGGCGACCGCCCTTGCCACCCAGACCGTCTATGGAACCGCGAAGCTCCTGCTTGAAACCCGGGAACATCCGGCAGTGCTTAAGGGGCACGTCGCCTCGCCCGGCGGCACCACCATCGCCGCCATGCACTCACTGGATCGCGACGGCTTCCGGGCCGCCACCATGAACGCCGTAGACGTCTGCGTGGCGAAATCGAAAGAACTGGGGGAGCGGTGAAAATCAGGACCACAGTCATCGTGCGGGGGCGCGTTCAGGGGGTCGCCTTCCGGCATCACACCGCCCGTACCGCCGCGCAGCACCAGGTGACCGGCTGGGTGACGAACCTTGCCGACGGTTCGGTGCAGGCATGTCTGGAAGGCGATGAAGAGCAGGTCAGGGCGATGGTACAGTGGTGCCGCAGGGGACCCGACCTGGCGAGGGTCGACGAGCTGATCGAGCAGCCGGGGGAATACACCGGTGAGTTTGCCGGGTTCGGCATAAGATATGCGGAGGAATGAGCGAGCCATGAGAGATCTGAAGATATTGTTCCGGACCCCCCTTGTTCTGGCGCTGCTGATGCTTTTCGCGCCGGGTGTGCATGCGCAGGACAGCCTCGATCTGGACAAGGCGGTCAAGATAGGCAACGGGAAGACCATGGTGATCGAATTCACCGATCCCGACTGTCCGTACTGCCGCAAGGCCGAGGCCTATTTCCAGGGGAAGGCCGCCCAGGTCACCCGCTACGTCTTTTTTGTTCCGCTGCCAAGCCACCCCGACTCAAAGGCGAAGGTGCAGTATATCCTCTCCGCCAGGGACAAGGTCCGCGCCTATCTAGAAGTGATCACCGGCGGTTTCGACAAGAGCAAGCTGGCCCAGATCACACCCGAAGGGGTGCGTCTGCAAAAAGAGCATCAAGAGATTGCGAAGGCCAACAAGATGGATGCCACCCCGACCTTCATGATCTACGGCAGGATCATAGAGGGCTTCGACCTGAAAAAGCTGGAGCCGCTGTTGAAACCGTGAAAGGTGAAAAGTGAAGGGTGAAAGGTAAGTCAAAAACTTCCCCCCTCTCACCCTTCACGTTCTAATCACCTTTCACCCTTCACCCTTCACGATCTAATCACCTTTCACCTTTCACCCTTCACGATTTTATCGGCCACCCCTGCTCGAAGCCCTCCGGGTAGAAGTTCTCGCGGGTCCTGTTGAAGTAGCCGTACTGGATCCTCGGGAAGGCCTGCTTCACCTGCTCCAGCATCCGGTACATGCCGATCCCCCTCCCCTGCACTCCCATCCTCTCGTTGTAGAAAGCGGGGTCGATGGAGAGGTTCCTCATCTGCAGCATGTCCACGCCGGTATCTTCGATGAACCTGAGCAGCGCCTCCAGCTCCGACCGGCTGTCGGTCACACCGGGGGATACCAGGTAATTGATCATGGTGAAGAGCCCCTTCTGCTTGGCGGCCTTGACGGATTCGACCACGTCCGCAAATCGGTAGCCGTTGGGCCGATAGTACCGGTTGTAGAAATCCTCCTGCACCGAGTTCATCGAGAAGCGCATCGAATCCATCCCCGCATCGCACAGCATCCGGATCCGCTCCGGAATGGAGCCGTTCGAGTTGAAGTTCACCGTGCCCCGCGACGTTCCCGCCTTGAGCCTTCTGGTCGCCTCGGCGACCGTATCCGCCTGCATGATCGGGTCACCCTCGCACCCCTGCCCGTAGGAGACGATCGGATCGGGCGCCTCGTTCAGATGCGGCAGCATCAATTGGACGATCTCCTCCGGCGTCGGTACGAACGGGATCCGCTCGTGATTGGACGGACAGCAGTCCGAGGGCTGCATGCTGATGCAGCCGAGGCAGCGGGAATTGCACACCGGCGAAGTCGGGATCGGAGCCTCCCAGCGGCGGAAGAACAGGTTCTTGGCCGCGAAGCAGTGGTAGTCGACGGCGCAGCGCGACAGCTGCTCGATGAGCCTGTTTTCCGGGAAGTCGGCGAGCATCCGTCTTACCAGCGGATCGAGCTTCCTGTCGTCGTAATTCTTGGGAAGCCAGTTCTCGTTGTCGTCCACCCGGGTCGCGGCCACCACGAACCGCTCGCTCTCCTCGTCCCACCCCACCGCCGTGTAGGACCAAAGCGGCAGGTGCACCTTCTTTTTGCTGTAGTCGCAGGCGGGAAGCAGCGTGCGCATGTAGCCCGGCGCCATGAATGCGGAGACCGCCTGCACCGGGATGCTGCGCCTCCCCTCCTTGACGCGGTTCACCGTGATGAAGCGCCGCTCCCGGGGATCCCAGGCAATAGGGGGAGTATCCGGTATGGTAAAGAGGCGGCTGTCCTCGGGAAGCGGGATCAGCTCGACCGACTCCGGCAGGAGCGCCTCATTGCCGCTCATCCCCGCCATGGTCAGATGCGGGTGATCGAAGATGTTGCCCTGACTGTCGGCGTACAGGAGTTTGGGAAGCCTTTTAGATTTCATGTTGTCCTATCGTGGCCCCTCCCCCTTTTTTCCACTCTCCCCCCTTTGCAAAGGGGGGCGGGGGGGGATTTGGGGTTGTTGGGGCTGTTGGGGATGTGGGTCCCTGCCGGATAACTCCCTTTTATTGGAGCGCTTGAAAGGCAGGAGCAGTTTACTGCGACCTGTCACAGTAGCAAAAAACGCGTTCCTCGGCAAGCACGTCAGACGCAGCAACTCATCTCTCATCTCTCATCTCTCATCTCTCATCTTCTACGCTTTCACCTTTCACCTTTCACCTTTCACCTTTCACCTTTCACCTTTCACCTTTCACCTTTCACCTTTCACCTTTCACCTTTCACCTTTCACGCTTTTCCGTTACAATCCCGGTCATGAAGATCCTGCTCGCCACGCTGCATGCCAAATATGTTCATACCTCACTTGCCCTACCCTACCTAGCCTCCGCCTGCGCCGATCTTCCGGGGTTGGAATTCCGGATCCTAGAGCTCACGGTGAACGAGCAGCAGGACCAGCTGCTTTCCCGGCTTCATGCTGCCGAAGCCGATGTCATCATGTTTTCCTGCTACATCTGGAACACAGAGCTCACCTTAAAGCTCGCCTCCGACCTGAAGCAGCTAGCGCCCGGCACCTTCATCGTGCTAGGCGGCCCCGAGGTCTCCTTCGGCGCCTTCGACATGATGGTGCGAAACGGCGCCGTCGACTGCATCGTCCGGGGTGAGGGGGAAGAGACCTGCCGCGAGTTGCTGCAGGCCTTGCGTGACGGTGCGCCCCTTGACGAGATCGCAGGTATCAGCTACCGGGAGGGTGAAGAGGTCGTCGCCAATCCCGAGCGGGGAGCGATAGCCGAGCTGGCCACGATACCCTCCCCGTTTGCTGCCGGGCTTGTCGACCTGGTCAAGCCCCTTGTCTATTATGAGACTTCCCGCGGCTGTCCATTCTCATGTGCATTCTGCATGTCATCCATCGACAGCGGGGTCCGGTCCTTTCCCATGGAGAGGATCCGGCGCGATCTGAGCCTGCTGATGGAAAGCGGCGTGCGGACAGTGAAGCTCGTGGATCGCACTTTCAACTATGATGCGGCAAGGGCGAACGAGATCTGGCGCTTCATCATCGAGCAGAACCGAAGCAGCAAATTCCATTTCGAGATCGCGGCCGAGCTTTTGACCGATGACAACCTGGCGCTTCTGGCCCAAGTCCCGGCAGGGATGTTCCGTTTCGAGATCGGAGTGCAGTCAGGAGGTGAGGAGACACTTGCCAAAGTAGAGCGCAGGTCGAGCCTGGAAAAGCTGTTCGACAACGTGCGGCGTCTGAAATCGACGACCAAGTTGACAGTCCATCTCGACCTGGTGGCGGGGCTTCCCGGGGAGTCGCTGCAAGGCTTCCTTGCATCCCTGCAGGGCCTTTTTGCCCTGAACCCCGACCACATTCAGGTCGAGGCGCTCAAGGTGATGAAGGGGACCCCCATGCGCGGCATCGCCCGCAAGGAGCGTTACGCCTACTCCGAGGCCGCGCCCTACAAAGTGCTGCACACCCCTTGGCTAAGCTTCGCGGAAATCCGCCGGATCGAAGGGATCAGCAGGCTTCTGGAAGTAGTTTACAACAGCGGCAGATTTGCCACATCGATAGAGGAATTGGGAGCGAGTGCCCCTCTGTCTGAAGTATTCGACGCCGCAGCCGGGTATTTTGAAGCCCGGGAGATTGCGGCGAACCTCTCGCTTCCGGTGCTTTTCGAAGCCCTCTGGCGTTTTGCAAGTTCAAGGCTAAAGGACGAGGCGCTGGAGCGTCTGCGTGAGGCGCTCAGTTTCGATCTTTGCCTGACCGGCTATCCAGGAGGAAGCACCCCGAGTTTTTTTGCCTGCAATGTGGAGAGAGCCGAAAGAGGCGCCCCAGCCGGCCTTCCGGCGGCCAGGATCGGGGAGCGCGTGAGGTACTACCGGCGTGAGTTCGCCCGGGACTACCGTGAGACACCGTGGGTCGAAGGAAAGGTGCAGCTTACCTTCATTTACCGCTCCGCCCCGGGAGAGGGTCTGCAAGTCGAACTCCTATAACCGCTCGTACACTCATACGAGCGGCATCGCTGCCGCGAGCCTATCGTCCACCAAGTCCACCAAGCCCACCAAGCCCACAAAGTCCACAAAGTACACAAAGTCCACGCCGTCCATCCCCGTCCCCCATCCGGACCCTTCCAAACTTTTCCCCTTGCAGTGCCGCAATCTCAGGCGATACTAGCATTTGACATTTCCAATCTTTAAGCAGATGGCAGAGGGGAAAACTAATGGAATTCTTTACTGTTTACTGCCTGCGCAAGGGGAGGGTTTTCATAGACGGCAGCTACCTGGGTGAGAACAAGAATGGCGAGACCCTTCGCGTCTTCCAGTGCGGCGCGGGTCTCCATGACATCTCCCTGGAATGCCAATTCGGGCGAAAGTGCCGGGAAATGAGACAGCGGGTCATGATCACCGGCACCAACGCCATCCTCCCCAGAGAACTCCGGTTCTTCTGCGACCTGTGAAAAAGTCGAAACCCGGATCTCAACCCCTATTCAGCGGTTTTCAATATCGCCGTCAGGAACTCCCAATACTTGCCGACGCTGTCTATGTAGATCCTTTCATCCGGAGAATGAACACACTCCAAAGTAGGCCCGAAGGAAATCATGTCCATTCCGGGGACACGCTCTCCGATAATGCCGCATTCCAGCCCGGCGTGGATCGCTTTCACCTCGACATCCTTCCCGTACAGCGACCGGTAGCTTTTCCTGGCAACCCTCAGAATGTCAGAATCCAGATCAGGCTTCCAACCCGGATACCCCTCACTAACCTCGATTGTCGCTCCGCCGAGCTGGAAAATTGCCTCTACACTCTGGACCACCTCCGTCAGACGTGACGCAACAGAGCTGCGCTGGCTGGTAATCAGCACGATCTCGTTCTCACTTGTGGTGATAACTGCGACGTTGGTCGATGTCTCTACCAGGCCGGGGATATCCGCACTCATCTGCTGAACCCCGCTGGGGAGTGCGGCGACGGTCAGGCAAAACCGATCCTGAAGGCCTTTATCGAAGACCATGGCACCCTGAGACCCGTCCTGCTCCGTCATGGTCAAGACGAGATCAGGCTCGATCGACGAAAGCTCCGCACGGAAAGTGGAATTGAGCTTTGCGACCAGCGACTGTGCCTCGTCCAACTTCGGCTTCGGGACAAACACGAGCGCCGAGCATTCACGGGGAATTGCATTTCTCATGTTTCCACCGTTGACGGATGAGAGTCGGGCACCGATCTCTGCAAGCATCAGTACCGCGCGGTTCAGCATCTTGATCGCGTTCCCCAGTCCCTTGTCGATCTCCAGTCCCGAATGCCCCCCCTTTAAACCTTTCACAGTCAGCAGCAGAGCCGCAGCATCCGCCGGGGCGCCCTCCTTCGCGACCTGCCATCTGCCCAGGGTATCTTTTCCCCCGGCGCACCCGACGTACAGCGACCCCTCCTCTTCGGAGTCGAGGTTTAAGAGCGTCCTGCTCTCGACGAGCGCCGGGCTTAGATTTTTGGCGCCCGTCAGGCCTGTTTCCTCCTCGACGGTAAAGAGCAGTTCCAGCGGGCCGTGTTCGAGGGATCGATCTTCCATGATAGCGAGACCGGTTGCCACGCCGACGCCGTTGTCCGCACCGAGCGTAGTCCCGTTCGCCGTCAGCACGTCCCCCTTTCGGACCAGTTCTATCGGGTCGTTCAGGAAATCATGGACCTTGTCCGCGTTCTTTTCGCAAACCATGTCGAGATGGGACTGCAGGCAGATGCTGCGCGCAGCTTCCCGTCCCGGCGAGGCAGGCTTCTTCACCACGATGTTGCCGCAGGCGTCCTGGCTTGCAACAAGGCCAAGCTCATTTGCCCTGTCCAGGACGAACCGCCCGATCCGCTCCTCATGCCCCGAAGGGCGCGGGATGCGTGCGATTTCCGAGAAACAACGCCAGAAAAGCTCAGGTTTCAATCCATCAATTGCTTCAGACATTTGACGCTCCATATCATAAAATGTTGGGCATTATGCATCTCCATTAAGTCCAAAAGATAGCACTTCACATCCCCGCCGGCACCATTTTTAGTCACCGTCCCTCACAGTTTCTGAACTTTTGCCTTTATCCTCTCGAATTCCCCTGTCGAGTCGGGCGCAAAGGACTTCGCAGGGAACTTCGCTATCTCCTGCTGAATGTTTTGGATCCGATCCGCGGTCTGCGGATGGCTTGAGAAGAACTGGGCGATTTTCCCGGGATCCTTCTGTCCCACCGCTTCCAGCTTTCGAAAGAAGGTCACCATCCCCTGCGGATTGTAACCAGCCTTGTACATGGTCTCCACCCCGAGAAAATCTGCCTGACTCTCCATTTCCCGACTGTAGTACAGGCTCCCCGCCTTGCCGAACAGATCCGCAGCCAGCTTCGCGATGTCACCCTGGCTCCCCAGCAGCAGCCCTGCCACCAGTGCATAGCCGTACTGCTGGGTCATCTGCCTGGTCGAGTGCCTCGCCACGACGTGGTTTATCTCGTGGGCCATGACCGCAGCAAGCTCAGTCTCGCTCTCCGCAGCCTTGATCAGTCCGGTGTTGACATAGGTGTGTCCGCCCGGAACGGCGAAGGCGTTGATGCTGTTGTCCTGGACCACCTTGAAGGTATAGGGGAACTCCACCTTTTGCACTCCGGTCATCAGCCTCGATCCCACGCGGTTTATGTAGCTTTGCACCTCCGGGTCGCTGACGACCTTATGCTGTTTCTCGACCTCGACTACGAACTTGTCGCCGAGTTGTTTCTCCTCCTCCACCGAGATCAGGTTGAAGCCGCCGACGCCAGAGTTGCTGGTCGCACAGCCGGAGATGAGGGAAACGGCCATGATGATGGGCATCAATATCGCTCTGAAAAATCTCATAACTTGGTCCTCTCCTGTTTCTAAGGTTTGCGGCTGACCGAAGGTCCGGCACAAACGCGCTCAAGCCCGAAGGTTGGCATCACGCACAATTACCGTGGACACCCCCCTTGGGCTCGGGTACAATTCCCAGATCTTACAGCTTCCTAATGTGGAGGGTAGCATGTATTGGGATCCTATGACAATGGATGAGTTCGCCATGTGCCAACAGGCAGAAGGATTAAAGCTGGTGCACCTTGACGGAGTTTGGTGGGTGGAAATCCGCCCGTTCTTCTTCCGTCCCCTGTTCCCGTTTGCTGAAATAGATCCCAACTCGAAGAGATACCCCTTAAAAGCTTTAGTCGGCGGTTTATTGCATGTTGTCCCTGACGGAGTAGCAGCCAATTCGACCATGAACTTCTTTGTCTACGACGATCTAAAAAACTACTCCCTTGAAACTTTAAGCCGCAAACGACGAAAGGTCGTAATGAAAGGCCTGGAAAATTTTACCGCCAAGCCGCTGACAGACCCTGATGAGTTCGTTGCCACTGCCTACGATGTATATATGTCTTTTCAGAAAAGGACCAATTATTCATATAAAGATGAACGTGTCAACCGTGAAGTATTCTCGGAATGGGCAAGAAACCTGTTCAGAAACCCAAAGATACGAAAGCTGGGCGCATACCACAAAGATAAGCTTTGTGCAGTCGAAACATCCTACCGTATAGAGGATGTCATCATCGGGGATACTTTATTTGCCAACGATTTAAGCTTAAGCCTGAAGGTGACCGACTTTCTATACCACACGCTGAGGGAAGCCGCAGTCCACACGGATGCACGCTACTTCTTTGTAGGTTTGCCGACAGGTGTGAAATCACTGGATCAATCTAAACTGATAAGAGGCTGTAAGCTTTTGAATAAGCCAGCTTGTTATAAAATCAATCCGTTAACATTGTCCGTCGTAAAAGTATTTATGAAGTCCAGCTATCATAAGCTTTTGGAGATAATAGCTCCCCCACCGCAGCAGGAAGATGTTGACACTCTGAACCTGCCTCGCAATAGCCAAGAGGACGAGTCTAATCAGGACTGTCTGCAGGGACCGAGATGAGTCAATTTAGCTAAACGGAGAATACGAATGTAGTGGGTTCGTATGACAGTCGACGAATTGGCCATATCCAGACGGGCAGATGGCCTGAAGCCAGTGAATCTGGATGGAGTCTGGTGGGTGGAAATCCGCCCCTTCTTTTTCCGGCCACTTTTCCCTTTCACCGAAATATGCCCGGGATCAAAGCTAGATTTTCCAGGTTTTACCTCAAAGAGTGCGCATCTTTGTTTGTGCAGCTGGATCAGCCAGGTACCGGAATAGGCGGCGGAGGTGGCAGTCCCGGTGGCGCAGGAGGCTGCCACCAACGACAGCCGCTCAACATCATGAACGCCAAAACAACGGTGAGAAAGAGCAGAGACAGCCGGGTTCTTTTCATAGCACCTCCTCAATTATCTGGATGCATCACCAGCACCTACAGTCCCGTAGGCTCAACGATCTGCGGCTTCGCGCCACTCCACGGCCCCGAGCTTTTTATCACTGAGATACGTGTAGACCAGGCTCAAGGTCCCCTCTGAAAGATGCCTGGTGGCCTGAGCATTGTTTTTGGTATCCCTTAGCGACTCTATGTACCGAATGGCGACGCCGTGGTTGCCGGAGACTCTAAAGGTGAGGCCGGCATTACCACGCCACACCACCTGGTCCATACTTGAGCCGCTGATATAGTACCCGCGCCCGGTCAGGTCCAGCATCATCCTGCCCCCGAAGAGCAGTCTCATGGCGACAAGTCCCTGTGGCGTCGCCCCGTAATGATAGATGCGGCCATCGGGTTCTTCGGTCTCGGTACCGGCAACGCCGAAACCGATACCGCCAAGCAGGGAGCCCTGAAGAGCTATGCCTGGCGCTATCCGGTACTGCCCGGTGGTGCCCAGCGAAACAGCGGTACTCGATACGCGGTACAGATGCGGCGAGAGGTAGTCGTAGCTTCCGTAAAGCCCCCAGATGCCGCGATAGTCGCTGCCCGCGTGGTAATCGGTACCAATCAACAGCCCGCGCACGGTGACGGCTTCGAGCGGATTGCTGGTCCTGGCTCGCATTGCCAATTGGAAATCGAAGTAGTCCAGGGGGCGTCTGTAGGTATAGCCGGGCTTGCCGGGCAGCCCGTATGACATGCTGAAATCCGCAATGACGTTGGCATTGTGACTGGATGCTTCCGGACTTAGGTTGGTAGAATGGACATCGACGTTGGCACCGACCATGAGCTGCCAGAGTGTAGCGGGCTTGTGACTCGGGAATGCGGCTTTGAAACGGTCGCCGAAGGCGTAACGGTTGAAGGCGGTCGGTGGCGAGAGCAGCGCTGCAGCAAACTCCTGCCTGCCCCGCGGCTTGTCACCCCCCTCCTCCAGCACCAGGCCTGCCATGCGGAACAGCGCCTCACCCAGCAAACTTCCCGCATTGCCCGTGGTGATTATATCATTGGTGGAGGGCCGTGAAGTCTCCCCTGCCATTTCCCAGAGGAAACTCCCGGCATGGCTATAGATGAACGACTGCCAGAAATTCAATCCCGATGATCGGGCCAAGCCATACATGGTGGCCCCTTCATAGGGATGTCCGAATTGGTTGACTTCGAAGGAGTCCTTGTCGAAATGCCAGTTTTGCCGGCGCAGGTGATCCCAGGTAGTGGACAGATTGGTGCTGTACGCCTTCCTTCCCTCCTTCATCTTGTTGGGAAAGGCGAGGCGATCGAAGACGTTCAGGAGAATGACGAATGCGGGAATTTCAAGAGCGGGAATGAGGTAGCTCTTGCCTGCCCCTGTTTCCCGGGAAAGAACCGGCGTTGAACTCTCTCCAAATTCAGGAGATGGGTCAAGGTCGAACAGAGCCAGTTGGCTGTACCCCTGATTCCCGGCTTTGCGCCATTCCAGAAGCGAATCGCTCGCCTGTAGTTCAATCGGGCGCTGGAATTGCAAATCCTGGTCGGTAGCGGGGATGGCTTTTTCAACAGGGAGGTCTGCCACATTCTCTGGCGCGCCGTAGGCAGTCCCTGCAAAAACAGCCAGAAGCAGAGAGATGTGTACGAAGGTTATCAATCTACCTGCTATATATCTGTAGGTTAGGTACACCCCGTGATCAGCGACAATTAAAACTC
>DNRQ01000137.1 GCA_003499925.1 Geobacter sp. | reverse complement strand
CTACAAGATGGTGAAGGACCTGCGTACCGGGGTCGAGAGCGGCAATCCTGACGCGGTGCTGGACGGAGCGCTGGAGGATTTCGTGGTCCCCTACCTGATGGGGGTCCGCAGGGAGACCACGGATATTTAGATACTACAAGGATCTACTGTAATGCTTAAAAATATACGACTATTCACTATCTGTCTGTTGCTCCTGGCTCCGGTTGCCACCGGATGCGCGGCGCAGCGCGCAGGGCTCAAGAATGTAGGGTACGCCATCCAGGTCGGCGCCTTCTCGGACCTCAACAACGCCGAACGTCTCACTAAGAAACTGCAGGAAAAGGGAATAGAGGCCTTCTACTTCAAACGGGAAAATGGCATCTACGCGGTCCGTTTCGGCGATTTCGAGCGGCGTGAGGATGCCAGCAGGACGGCCCGTAAGCTCGTCAAGGACCGGGTCGTCTCTTCCTATTTCATCGCCCCTCCGCAGCATAGCGTGAGCGTGGTCCGCGAACCCTCGTTGGAAAAGACGCCGGCAGCGTCACTTACCAAGCCTCCAGCTGCAGTCAAAAAGTCTGAACAGCAGGCGTTCCGGCGGGATAAGAGCGACATGGGGATCATCGCCGCACGGACCGCCGAGCGCTTCGTCGGGATACCGTACCGTTGGGGCGGCGATACGGTGGTGGACGGCATGGACTGCAGCGGTTTTGTCCGGGCCGTCTACAACCTCTGCGGCGTGAACATCCCACGCACCTCGCGTGAGCAGTACCGCGTCGGTGACGTGGTCGGCAAAGAAGAGCTGAAAGACGGCGACCTCGTCTTCTTCGGCCCCTCGCCGGACGAAATCAATCACGTGGGCATCTTCGTCGGGAACGGTCGCTTCGTGCACGCGCCACGCAGGGGTGATGACATCAAGGTGACCGAGATCGACGACGCATACTTTCTGAAAAGGTTCATCGGCGCCAAGAGGTATTTTTAGAACGTAGAACGTAGAACCCTGACTTTGAACTTTTAACCGAACAGGAGCTGTGATGGCATTTATAAAAGCTTTCAAAGGGGTGCGCCCCACAAAGGAGCTCGCCGAGAAGGTGGCGGCTCTCCCGTACGACGTGATGAATACGGAAGAGGCCATGCAGATGGCGGCCGATAACGAGGTGAGTTTCCTCCACATCTCCAGGCCGGAGATCGACCTGCCGCAGGGGACGGATATTCACTCGGACGAGGTCTACACCAAGGGACGCGAGAACCTGGAGTCCTTCATGGCGAGAGGGGTGCTGCTGCAGGACGAAAGCGAGCGCTACTACGTTTATCGCCAGAAGATGGCCGGCATAACCCAGACCGGGCTCGTGGTCTGCGCCGGGGTCGACGACTACCAAAGCGGCACCATCAAGAAGCACGAACTGACCAGGGCGGACAAGGAGGAGGACCGGGTCCGGCATATCGACGCGCTGGACGCAAACGACGAGCCGGTCTTCTACACCTACCGCAACGACCCCGCCATCACCGAGGCTATCGAAAAGGTCACCTCCGCCGCGCCGCTTTACGACTTCACCACGGACGACGCTGTCTCCCACGCCCTCTGGATGGTGGCTGACAGCGCGCTGATCGATATGCTGACCGGGCGCTTCGAAGCGATCCCGACCCTCTATGTTGCCGACGGTCATCATCGGAGCGCCGCCGCAAGCAGGGTGCGCGACCTCAGGAGAGGCGCCAATCCGCAGCACAACGGAACCGAGGAGTACAACTTCTTCCTGACCGTGATCTTCCCCGACAACGAGATGACCATCATGCCCTACAACCGGGTGGTGAAGGATCTAAACGGCAGGAGCGTCGCGGAGTTCATGGCCCGGGTCGCCGAGCGTTTCGATGTGACTCCGATAGCGGGCGCGCTCAACCCGACCGAGCGCCACCAGTTCGGCATGTACCTGTCCGGAAAGTGGTACCAGCTGACCGCCCGCGAGGGATCTTTCGCCGAGAACGACGCCGTCGCCTCAATGGACGTCTCGATACTCCAGGACAACCTCTTGAGCCCGGTGCTGGGGGTGCGCAACCCGCGAACCGACCAGCGTATTCACTTTGTCGGCGGCATACGCGGCGTCAAGGAGCTGGAGCGGGTGGTGAATTCCGGGGAGTACCAAGTGGCCTTTTCCCTGTTCCCCACATCGATCGAGGAACTGATGTCGCTTGCCGACGAGGACAAGATCATGCCTCCCAAGTCGACCTGGTTCGAGCCCAAATTGAGGAGCGGGCTGTTTCTGCATCTCCTGGATTAACCGAATTAGATGTTAAAAAAAAGAAAAGCTGATGGAGGAAAGGTTTAATGCGCAATGTAGAGAAGTTCATCGTTTTGCTGCTGCTCGTCGTGGCAATTTCCATCCCCGCCTGCTCGCAGAAAGAGGCCAAGCCGACACCTGATAAGGCTGCTCAAACGCAGGCCGCCAGCTCCGGAGCGGTTAACACCGCCTCAGGGCTCTCCTACACCGACCTCGTCCAGGGGAGCGGCGCCGCTCCCACCTCCGGCAAGAGCGTGACGGTGCATTACACCGGTTGGCTGGAAGACGGCAAGAAGTTCGACAGCTCGGTCGACCGCGGCGAGCCCTTCGCGTTCCGCATCGGCGCGGGCGAGGTGATACCCGGTTGGGACGAGGGGGTCATGTCCATGAGGGTGGGGGGCAAGAGGAAGCTCGTCATTCCTGCCCAACTGGGCTACGGCGCGGCCGGGGCGGGCGGAGTGATTCCCCCCAACGCGACGCTGATCTTTGAAGTGGAACTGCTGGCGGTAGCCGATTAGCATTTTTTAGCAGAGCCTTGCAAACGCACGGGGAGCCGGTACATTTGTCACTTGGGTTTTTAGCGCCGTAAGCGACTTTCCCTGCGAGGTGCCGCATGCGCCTGATCCTGTTGGTTTGCGGACTTCTGCTTTTCCTGTCGTGTCAAAGTGCCGGTGGCGGCCAAAAGAGCGTCACCTTCTATCTGGACGGCGCCCGTGTGGAGCAAGAGGCGGCAGCCGTCAACGGCTACCTCGAATATGCGCTGCCGGACTCGGTCGCGCCGGGGTCGCTCCGGGTAAAGCCGCTCGGAGGGGGGACCATCCTGCGGGTGGAACTGGTTCCCGCGGACCGGGACCGGCGGCGTGCCAGGGAGATCGCCCGGCTCGAGGATCGAAAGGGTGAACTCCAGGTCAGGATGCAGATCCTGTCAAGCCGCGAGGAGATCTTCAGCGCCGCAGCCAAGTCCCAAAGCGGCAAGGCCCTCAGGAAGAGCAAGGCTAACCCGGATCCGCTCGGCTCCCTGCAGCAGGGGACCGAGTTCGCCCTGGCCCGGTTGGACACCGTGTACCGGCGCAAGCGGAAGGTCCAGCATGGTCTTGACCGATTGGAGCACGAACTGACGGTGGCCAGGAAGGGGGCGGCCCTGGCACGTATCTGGCTCTCCGGCGGCAGGGCCAGGGTCTCCTACCTGGTGAGCAACGAACGCTGGACCCCCTGCTACGATTTCCGCTGGTCTGGCGCTGATGCGAGCGGTGAGTTGCTGCTGCATGCCAGGCTGCCGCAACCCGAGAAGGGGGTGCGCTACCTGGTGTCGACAGGCACCGCCGCGCAGGGGGTGGCGGCTAAACAGGTGCGTGGCGATTTCCCGATCCTGTCCCGCCATCCGCTGACCCTTCAGAGCGGGATCCGAAACAGCACCCCTCCCATGACTTTCTCCTTCGAAACAGTGCAGGCGGGATTGCCGCCGGGGGAGGCAGCTGCCTTCTGGCGGGGTGAGTACCTGGGGAGCGGTCAGTTTTCCGGAGCAGGCGCGTCGGAAGTATCCATCGGCAGATAGCGAAGTCCCTTGCCTTTACAGGATTAAGATGTTATAAGATGTGCGTTTTTTGCAATGCAGCATTACATCGTGTGAAAAGGAGGCGATATGCCAGCAACAACTTCAGATTTCGCAACGGCGCTCGAGGTAGGCCGTCCCCCCAACGTAACGCGGCTTTTTCCGAACTCCAAGGCCCTCCTGGTGAGCGGCAAGGTAATCGACCGGGCCATGAACGCGAAGGGGCACGCCCTGGCACTTGCCGCAAACGGCAGGAACCACTTCGTCATCCGCGGTGTATTGGCCGCAGCGCAGAAGGCGAACGCCGCCGTCATCATCGAGATCGCCAAGTCGGAGGGTGGCCAGAAGGCCTACTGCCCGGTGAACTACTGGAACATGGCACGCCAGGTCGATGCCGTCTGCAACGAGTTGGGTATCACGGTGCCGGTAGCGATCCATGCCGACCACTACGGCATCAAGGGCGCAGCCGACATCGCGGCAGCCAAGGTGGAGATCCCGAGCATGTTCGACGCCGGGATCACCTCGATCGCGATCGATGCCTCGCACCTCCCCGATGAAGAGAACCTGCTCGCCAACCTCGAACTCGCCGGATACATCCCTGCCTGGTCCGGGCTGGAGACGGAGGTCGGCGAGATCAAGGGAACCGAGGGGCTTTCCACCGTTGCCGAAGCCCTTTTCCTGATCCGGGGGCTCAACGCCAGCGACGTCTTCCCCGACTGGATCGCCCTGAATAACGGCACCACCCACGGCATCGAGGCGAGCGACGCGGGAATCAACGTCCAGCTGACCGCCGAGATCCATGAGGCAATCAAGCCCTACGGCGTGAACGGCGCGCAGCACGGCACCTCCGGCAACAGCTACGACAGGCTGCGCCAGATCGCCACCCAGACCCGCACCACCAAGGCGAACGTCGCCACCGCGCTGCAGATGATCTCCTGGGGCCTCGAGGTGAACGACTACGGCAATGCCAATCTCGATGCCAACGGCAAATTCATCAAGGTGCAGGGTGAAGGGATGTCGGAGGAGCTTTGGGCCGAGATGGTCGCCTTTGCCGACTCCAAGGGGTGGAAGAAGGGTGACTACAAGAACCTCAACCTTCCCTTTGAGAACAAGCTCCTGGCCCAGCCCAAAGAGGTGCGCGACCGGATGGCGAAGCGGGTCGAGGATTTCGCCTACAAGCTGATCACCGAGGTCTTCAACTCGGCCGACACCGCGCCGCTTGGCATTGCCGCCATCGTCCGGGCCGGCTCCTACGACCTGGGTCCCAAAGGGAAGCGGATCGAAAACCCGGCAGAATGGACCAAGGAACTCCTCCCCAAGCAGGCGCAGGGGCTCTCCAGGGACAAGGGCCCGACCGGCAACTTCGAAGACTGAAAGTCTTTGGGGCAAGTTGCCTGAAAACTTATCTGCATAAGATCAAGGGGGCCTTGGCCCCCTTTTTTAACAAGACAGATGAAAGGGGATCAGCATGCAAGACAGGCGAAACTTTTCCCGGGTCGATTTCAGGGTTTCTGCGCTGCTGCAAAGCGAGGGGGTGGCGCTTAAGGGCGAGGTTAAGGACGTGAGCCTGCACGGTTTGTACCTTGAGACGCCGGAACTGCTCCCGATCGGCACGCCGGTCGAGATTACCATCTACCTTTCCGCCTCGGCCGAGCCGGTCGTCATCAACGTGACCGGCGTCGTGGCGAGGCTGGTGCCGGGGGGGATCGGCTGTGCCTTCGACAAGATCGACGCCGATTCCTTCGCCCATCTGCGCAGCATCATCTCCTATCAATGCGGCGACGAGTCCAAGGTCATGGCAGAGTTCACCGATTACTTCATCAAGAAGGGGAGCAATGACTGACGCGGCATCCCTCCCCGACCTGGCGCCTCTGCGTGCCTGGTTTGCCTCCTACTGCGAGTCGTTTCGAAGTCCCGATGCCGATCTGCAGCGGAACTTCGATTTGAAGGAGCTGCACACCCGTAACGTCTGCGCAGCGGCGCTCCTGATCGCGCAGGGAGGGGACGGAAGGCGCCAGATGCTTGCCGAAGTGGCGGCCCTTTGCCACGACCTGGGCCGGTTCCCCCAGTTTCGCGACTTCCGTACCTTCAAGGACAGCGAATCCCTCAATCACGCCCACCTCTCAGCGCAGATCCTGCAGCAGAGCGATCTGCTGGACTTCCTTCCCAAGCACGAACGCGACAGCGTCCTTTTCGCGGTTCGGCTGCATAACGCCTTCGAGGTGCCCGCAGGGCTGGCGCCCCAGACCGAGGAGCTCTTAAGGGTGCTGCGGGACGCGGACAAGCTCGACATCTGGCGCATCTTCATGGAATATTTCCACGCCCCGGCAGGAGAGCGGGCCTCCGGCGCGGGACTGGGCTTCCCGGATCTACCCGCCTGTTCGCCCGACGTGCTGGCGGCGGTCGGCGCGCAAAAGATGGTTCAGCTGTCGACCATGAAGAGCCTCAATGATTTCAAGCTGCTGCAACTGTCGTGGGTATATGATATCAATTTCCCGGGTACCCTGCGGCTGATCAGGGAGAGGGGCGTGCTGGAGCAGCTGGCGGCCACGCTTCCCCGGGAAGAGGAGGTACTTGAGGTCGTGGCCCGGGTGCGGGAATATCTGGAGCGAAGGCTGGATGGGTGCCCGATGTAGGCTGGCGCGAACTGCTGTCTCTTGAAGCTCGGCATTGCATCGTCGGGTTGCTCGATGAGGCCGCTGACCCAATCCTGTTGGATGATGCCCGGATGCCTGGTTACTGTGGCCCCCTCTTCAGCAATTTTGTTGCCTCGCCGCTTCGCCGCCGTGTATAAAGGGAGGGGAGGCTGCCGTGGAACTGCATTATGTAAGGCTGTTTTTTACCTTTACGCTGAACGCCGACCTCATGGACCCCCATGCGCTCTTCGCCTGTCGCTGCGACTTCGACGCCGCCTTCCGCAAAACCCTTTCCTGCCGAAGGCTCGATTGCAGCGGCTGCCTTTCCAGCGGGAGCTGCCCCTATCCCGCGAACTTCGGCCAGATCATCGCAAGGGATCCCGAAGCGGTCAGGCGCCACCAGAAGCCGCCGCTCCCTTTCGTGTTCCAGTTCCCGGTGCTCCCGCCGATACCGAACCGCGGCAGGACCCTGGAGTGCGCCCTGACCCTTTTGGGAAGCGCGGTCCAGGAGGCCGGCCGCTATGTAGCAGCGGCCCGGCTGCTCCTGGAAGGGATGCAGGCCTCTATAGTGAAGGTCGAGGCCGGATGCCCGGGGGGGGGGCGCGCCCCTGTCGCAGCCGGAGCCACCCCGGCGCTACCCCTTTTGAGCGCGCTCGACCCGACCCTGTCGGGACCGCTTGCGCCGGACAGCGCGGCTCTCTCCCTGGTTACCCCGCTAAAGCTCATGCACGAGGGGCGCCTTCTCAAGCAGTTCACCTTTTCCCAGTTCGCCCGCGCCCTGATGCGCCGGGTCTCCTCCCTTGCCTACTACTACGAAGGCGCCGAACCGTCTCTCGATTACCGCTGGCTTTCCCTGCAGAGCGAGGCGGTGGAAACCGTCTCCTCCGACTGCCGCTTCGTGTCCTGGGGTGGCCGCCCCGCCGGAATCATCGGCACCGCCCGTTTTGAGGGCGATCTGGAGCCGTTTCACCTGCTTTTACAGCTGGGCCAGGCGACGCAGCTTGGCAAGGGCGCCTCCTTCGGGTTCGGCTCTTACAGGATCGAGCGCTGAACGCGCCCTGCCTTCAGTCCCCGCCCCCGGAGGGGGAGGGTTAGGGAGGGGGAACCCGGCCGGTTCTTCAGAGAAGCCGCACTCTTCCCCCTTCCCGACCTCCCCCCTCCGGGGGGAGGAGAGCGAGTAGGAGCTCGCGGGGATCTGGATTTTTCTGCGACAAGGTCGTAGGCGCCGTGACCTCCTTGCCGGAACTTTTTTCTAACGAGTTGCCTCCGCACCGCTTCACATTAGTTCGACCGCCTCGCAGATTTGTCCCCTGACCCCCTGCCCATCGCCGGCGCTGCCTTGTAATGCGGAGCTACCTCGGCTAGAATACCCAAATGGGTAAAGAGTTAGCCTAACTCAAGGAGCCTTTTCATGGGGCAGACGATCTGGAAGCCGTTGCTGATAACCGCCTTGCTCGTCCTGCTGCTCGACCTGTTTTACACCGCCATCGTAAAACAGACGGCCGAGCGCGGGGTCGAGATCAGCTATAGCCGTTTTAGGGATGAACTTTCCGCGGGCAATGTGAAGAAGGTCACGCTTAGGGGGCACAGCGTCAAGGGGGAGTTCCGCTCGCCGGTGAAGCTGCCGGCCGTTGCCGCGGATCAGAAGGGTAAGGTCGTGGATGCTACCCTCTTCAGCTCCAATGTGCCTTCCATGGACGATCCTACCTTGCTGCCTCAGCTCTACGGCCAGAAAGTGGAGGTGGCGGTGGTCCCGGCCGAGGGCTCCGCCGTCGGCAACCTGTTCCTCTATCTGCTCCCCTGGCTGCTCATCATCGGTGTCTGGTGGTTTGTCATGAGAGGGATGAAGTCGCAGGGACCCGGCGGCATGATGGGAAACTTCGCCCGCTCCGGTGCCAAGGCCTACACCTCCGAGCGTATCGATGTCACTTTTGCCGACGTGGCGGGTATGGAGGAGGCCAAGCAGGAGCTGCGCGAGGTGGTCGATTACCTGAAGGAGCCGAAAAAATTCGAGCAGATAGGGGGCAAGGTGCCGAAAGGGGTCCTGCTGGTAGGTCCCCCGGGGACCGGCAAGACGCTTCTGGCCAGGGCGGTGGCGGGGGAGGCCGGGGTCCCTTTTTTCTCCATTTCGGCTTCGGCCTTCATCGAGATGTTCGTGGGGGTGGGGGCGAGCCGGGTGAGGGATCTCTTCGCCAGCGCGCGCAAGGTGGTGCCCAGCATCATCTTCATCGATGAGCTGGATGCGGTGGGGAGAAGCCGCGGCGCCGGTTTCGGCGGCGGACACGACGAACGGGAGCAGACCCTGAACCAGCTCCTCTCCGAGATGGACGGCTTCGACCCGCATACCGAGGTGGTCGTGATCTCCGCCACGAACCGGCCGGACGTGCTCGACCCCGCCCTGCTTCGCCCCGGGCGCTTCGACCGCAACGTGGTGATCGAGCGCCCGGACTGGCGGGACCGGGAGAAGATCCTTAAGGTTCACACCAGGAAGATACCGCTCGCCCCCGATGTGAATCTGGCCGTGATAGCCAGGGGAACCCCCGGGATGACCGGCGCCGACCTGGAGGGGTTGGTGAACGAGGCAGCGATTCTAGCGGCGCGCGGCAACGAGCTGGTAGTGACCCCCGATCATCTGGAGCGGGCCAAGGACAAGATCCTCATGGGAGGAGAGCGCCACATGGTGATCTCGGATGAGGAGAGGCGGATCACCGCCTATCACGAGGCGGGGCACGCACTGGTGGCGCGCCTGTTGCCGAGCACCGACCCGGTCCACAAGGTGACCATCCTTCCCAGGGGGCGTGCCCTGGGGGTGACGCAGCAGCTCCCGGAAGACGACCGCTATCACTACCCGCGCACCTATTTGGTGAACCGTCTATGTGTGGCTCTGGGGGGGCGGGTTGCCGAGCGCCTGGTTTTCAACGACATATCGTCGGGCGCCCAGAGTGACCTGAAGCATGTGACCGAGCTTGCCGAGAAGATGGTGTGCCAGTGGGGGATGAGCGAGAAGATAGGAGCCATGACCTTTCCAAGGGGCGAGGAACACCCGTTTCTCGGCATGAAGCTCGCCGAGGAAAAGACCTTCTCGGAGGAGATGGCTTGGCTGATCGATCAGGAGATCGCGGCGCTGATCCGGGGGGCCGAGGGGAAGGCGCTCGAGCTGGTCAATTTGAATCGGAACAAGCTGGACGCCCTCGCATTGGCCCTTCTCGAGGAGGAGACCCTGGACGGCGAGCGGGTGGACGAGATTCTGGCGGCGGCCTGACCGGAACCCGTCAGTAGATGATGATGTATCCCTTCTTGGTTGCAATACCGGTTATCTCAAGGGTGTCCTTGATCTGATAGTTCTCTCCATCCAAAGTGAAGAGATACCCGCCGTCTCCATCCGGGATGGCGGACTCCAGCAATGCCTCGAAGGTCGCAGTCTTGATAGTTTCCATGGCGGCCACTATAACATCTCTTTCAATCCCGGTAAAGCCTCTACATTGTTTGCAATATACCTTTTTTATGGCATAGTACTTTCTGCTCAATTTCAATCCGATCAGGTGCTGGCCCCACCCGCGCGTTCATGGCGAGTCACTGTCAACTGAAGTGCCTGCATTGTCTTCAGAAGACGAAGGTTGATCCAGCGTGGCCGGTTCCGAGATGCCTCCAATGCCTTTAATGCACGCCTCCTTTGCTGTGGCAGCTGGGGGAGATGTTGCCTTTGACTCCGTCGGTGCTTTCACAAGGACACGGCGCCATCAGGAAAAGACAATGGGAACTGCTGAAAGCCCCGAAACAGTAGCGGCGCCGATCGGAAATTTCCCTGCAATCGAGGAGTTCATGGTGAGACAAAGAAAGAGCGGGATACTGTTGCACCCGAGTTCCCTGCCGGGACCCGGGGGCATAGGCTCCTTCGGGGATGAAGCACGCCGCTTCGTCGATTTCCTGCACAAGTCCGGACAGTCCCTCTGGCAAATCCTACCACTCGGTCCCACAGCCTATGGCAACTCGCCATATTCCTGCTATTCCGCCTTTGCCGGCAACCCGCTTTTCATAAACCTGGAGGCTGTGGTGGACGACGGCGACCTCATGCCGCAGGATCTGAGGTCGGAACCGGCGATGGACCGGATCGATTACGGGGAAACCGAGCTTTACAAAATGGGGCTTCTGAAGGAGGCCGCGACCCGATTCTTTGCCGAGGCGCCTCAGAAGCGCAAGGAAGAATTCTGGCATTTTTGCGATACCACCTTCTGGCTGCACGATTATGCCCTCTTTATTGCCTTGAAGGAGCAATTCAAGGGAGAGAGCTGGAAAGACTGGCCCGATGCGCTGGCAAATCGTGAGCCCGTGGCGCTTTCAACCTGGAACGAGAAGCTGGGGGCTGCCATCGGCGAGCAGAAGTACCTGCAGTGGCAGTTCGCACGCCAGTGGAAAAAGCTGAAATCCTACGCCAACGTCCTCGGCATCTCCATCGTGGGCGATCTTCCCATCTTCGTCGCCTACGACTCCTCCGACGTCTGGGCCAACCCGCAGCTGTTTCACCTGGACGAGAAAGGGGTGCCGATCGTCGTGGCCGGTGTGCCTCCGGACTATTTCAGCAAGACCGGCCAACTCTGGGGCAACCCGCTTTACAACTGGGAAGCCATGGCGGCGGAAGGGTACAGCTGGTGGATCGCCCGGCTGCGCAACGACCTTTCGCTCTACGACATGGTGCGCATCGACCATTTCCGCGGCTTCGAGGCGTTCTGGGAAATCCCCATGTGGGAGAAGACGGCGATCAACGGACGCTGGGTCAAGGGTCCCGGGGAGGCACTCTTCCACGCCCTGCGCAACGCGCTCGGCAACCTTCCGATCATAGCCGAGGATCTGGGCGTGATCACGTCTGAGGTGGAGGCGCTTCGGGACCAGTTCGGCTTTCCCGGCATGAAGATCCTGCAGTTCGCCTTCGGCTCCGGGCCGGACAACCCGTACCTGCCGCATAACCACGTCAGGCCGTGCGTCGTCTACACCGGCACCCACGACAACGACACTACCGCCGGGTGGTTCGACTCCCTGAAGGCGAAGGAGCAGAAGGGGATACTGGCCTACTTCGACCGGGACAGGAGCGATATCGTCTGGCAGATGGTGCTCTGCTCCCTCGCCTCCGTCGCCGATTATGCCATCACCCCGATGCAGGACCTGCTGGAGTTGCCCAGTACCGCAAGGATGAACGTGCCGGGGATAGCCGGCGGAAACTGGAGCTGGAGGTGCCCTGCCGAAGCCTTCACGGCGAAGCTCGCCACCAAGCTGGCGCGGGCTACTGAGCTCTACGGCAGGCTTCCGGATTAATTGTGGCATTCGCAAATTTGTTGACAGATGAGATAACGTTTTGTATAGAGTTTACACCGACTTTCTTTATTAAAACAGTATCGTAAATGGACAGGAGATAACGACATGTCAGAGAATACCTTTGGATTTAACACCCTCGCACTCCATGCCGGCCAGGAGATAGATCCGACCACGCTGTCCCGTGCCGTACCGATCTACCAGACCTCCTCATATGTCTTCAAAAGCGCCGAGCATGCGGCGAACCTGTTCGGACTGAAGGAATTCGGCAACATCTATACCCGCCTGATGAATCCGACCACCGACGTGCTGGAGAAGAGAATAGCCGAACTCGACGGCGGCGTGGCGGCGCTCGCGGTAGCCTCCGGCCAGGCGGCCACAACCTACGCGGTCCTCAACATCGCCAGCGCCGGCCAAAACATCATCTCCACCAGCTACCTGTACGGCGGGACCTACAACCTGTTCCACTACACGCTCCCCAAGCTCGGCATCACGGTAAAGTTTGTCGATTCATCCGATCCGGAAAACATCCGTAAGGCGACAGACGAGAACACGCGCCTGGTCTACAGCGAGGCGATCGGCAATCCGAAGAACAACGTCGACGACTTCGAGGCGATAGCGAAGGTGGCCCACGACGCCGGGATCCCGTACGTGGTGGACAACACCGCCGCAACGCCCTACCTGTTCCAGCCGTTAAAGCATGGAGCGGACATCGTGGTCTACTCGCTGACCAAATTCATCGGCGGCCACGGCACCAGTATCGGCGGCTGCGTGGTCGACGGTGGAACATTCCCCTGGAACAACGGCAAGTTCCCTGAGTTCACCGAGCCGGACCCCTCCTATCACGGCCTGAAATTCTGGGACGCCCTCGGGAACATCTCCTACATCATCAAGATGAGGGTCGAGCTGCTGCGCGACATGGGTGCCTGCATCTCTCCGTTCAACTCGTTCCAGATCATCCAGGGGATGGAAACGCTCCACGTCAGGATGCAGCGCCACGTCGAGAACGCCCAGAAGGTTGCGGAGTGGCTGGAGCAGAGCCCGCTGGTGACCTGGGTGAACTACCCGGGACTGGCAAGCCACAAGGATAACGCCAACGCCAAGAAATACCTGACCAACGGGGCGGGCGCCATCATCGGGTTCGGCATCAAGGGGGGGCTCGCAGCGGGAACCAAATTCATCGACAGCGTGAAGCTGCTGTCGCATCTGGCCAACATCGGCGACGCGAAGAGCCTGGTGATCCATCCCGCCTCTACCACACATCAGCAGCTTTCGGCAGAAGAGCAGCTCGCTTCCGGCGTCAGTCAGGACTTCATCAGGCTTTCCATCGGTATCGAGGACGTGAAGGACATCATCGCCGACATCGATCAGGCGCTGCAGGCAGCGCAGGCGTAGTACCGGTGGACAGACAGCGGAATAGGTAACGGAGCTGCCGGGCGGAAACGCCCGGCAGCTCCTTGTCTTTGCCGGCAAAAACTCTCCCCCCTTTGAAAAAGGGGGGTCGGGGGGGATTTGGCCCAAGGTGCCACGAGAGCAGCTGGCAACCGAACTGCAAATCCCCCTAATTCCCCCTTTTCAAAGGGGGACGTTCAGCCGCACCCCCCGAATGTTTCCGCCCTTAGATAAAACTAACCATAAACCCGTTGACGCTCACGAATCCTTTTGCTATAAACACACCTCGCTGACGAACGAGGCGCTTCCTGAAAAAGAAAACGCTTCGGTTCGAAAGAAAAAGGTTGACGGCAGGAAACGCTTTTGTTATAAAGTTTGACTTCGCA